>JAUZOB010000148.1 GCA_030706665.1 Bacteroidota bacterium | reverse complement strand
TTTTAAGCGGTCGGGGTGACTGGACTCGGACCAGCGACCTCACGCCCCCCAGACGCGTACTCTAACCAACTGAGCTACACCCCGCTTTCGAGGGCACAAAACTAAGCAAGAACCTCTATTCATGCAAACTTTTCCTAATAAAAATCATATTTTTTTTCATTCCTCATAAACAACTTTCTGAAGCTCTTGTTATTAATCCAAATTAATTTTCTTTACTGAATTTCTGCATTCTGAAGGAAAAGGAGAATTATTTTTATTTTTATATTTTTGAGATCATCAAATAAATAAACAGATATTCGTTATGGAATTATTCAAATCATTGGATTTGAGTGGAAATCAAACTCTCAATCAGCCTTCCGGAGATAGTGAACATGTTAAATGTTTGATCATTGGTTCCGGTCCTGCCGGCTATACTGCTGCGATCTATGCTGCAAGAGCTAATCTGAATCCGGTCCTTTATGAGGGATTGCAACCAGGCGGTCAACTTACGACCACTACCGATGTGGAAAACTTTCCCGGGTATCCTGAGGGAATTACAGGACCGGCCATGATGGAAGATCTTCGTAAACAAGCTGAACGATTTGGGGCTGACATCCGTTTCGGCTTGGCTACTAAAGTTGATTTCTCGAAAACTCCGCATACTGTAATTCTCGATGATAATAAAGTACTCACTGCTGATGCTGTAATCATTGCAACCGGTGCTACTGCTAAATATCTTGGATTGGAGGACGAACAGAAATATGCAGGCTCCGGTGTTTCTGCATGTGCAACCTGTGATGGATTCTTCTATCGGGGAAAGGATGTTGCGGTTGTCGGTGGTGGCGATACTGCAGTTGAAGAAGCGATCTACCTTGCCGGGTTGTGCAAAAAAGTTTATCTGATAGTCCGCCGTCACGTCTTGCGTGCTTCAATAATTATGCAGGACAGGATTCAGAAGATTCCCAATATCGAAATACTGTGGGAACATCAGACAAAAGGATTGATCGGTGACGGAGTGGTTGAAGGTGCGATTCTTGTTCATAAAAAAGGTACTCCGGAAGAAAAAGAAGTGCGTATTAATATTGATGGTTTCTTCCTTGCTATTGGCCATCAGCCGAATTCGGATATCTTTAAACCTTATTTGGAAACAGACGAAGTTGGGTATATCAAAACAATTCCCGGAACATCCAAGACAAATGTCGAAGGTGTATTTGCAGCCGGTGATGTTCAGGATCCTCATTATCGACAGGCTGTAACTGCTGCAGGATCAGGCTGTATGGCAGCT
This sequence comes from Bacteroidota bacterium, assembly GCA_030706665.1. Taxonomy (GTDB): domain Bacteria; phylum Bacteroidota; class Bacteroidia; order Bacteroidales; family Prolixibacteraceae; genus JAUZOB01. Next base: position 6,796 of record JAUZOB010000148.1, on the reverse strand, counting down.
ATTGATGCCGAACGTTATCTTTCAGAGAAACTCTGCTAATATAAGTTCATCCCCTTTTAATTAAGAAATCCCATTGACTTTTATAGCAGTGGGATTTTTTATTTTATATGTTCTGTGCAGATTCTGTTGCTGCTTCTGCTTCTTGCTTTTTGTGTCTCGATCCGCTCGCTTTTTTTAGAAGAATCCGTAGAAGAAAGATGCCAAACGATTTAATATGCTCGGAGTTATTGGTAATAAAGTTTGTAATTCCGGACTGAAGAACTACACCGATAAATTTTTTTAACGGATTGGCAGAAGCACCCAAATGAATCTTTCGAATAATTGACTCAGCAAAGATGGCAATAAAAGTTCTGAAGAAGTTATCTTTAACATCTTCGGATCCGGATAATTCTCTAAAGGTATTTTTAATGATATTGACCAATTTCAAACTCTCGTAAGCAGCAATGAATTGTTTCCTCAGAAGCTGTTTCTCGATGGCCTGCTTATTTTCGAGGCGAACAATCGCTTCTTTTAATTCGGAGGTCGGATCTGTTCTGTACATCGTATGTTATTTTAATAATCGCCTGATATATGCATTGCTGATACGTCTTTTCAACCATTTGTGAATTACGAAGTGAAAAACAATCCCGGTGATTCCGTAAAATGCAGCTATAACAAAGAAACCGTAATACAATTTACCAAGTAATTCGCCTATCCATAATGCTAAACCGATATTCAGTATTAGTGTAAACAGGCTTATAAACAATATAACCGCAAGTGTTGGTATGAAAGATGATACCACATCCGACGATTTATCAATGGCTTTGAGTTTTAATAATTCGATACTGGTTTTACCATACTCTTCTGCTCTGTTGATGAGAGACTCTACCAAATTTGTCTTTTCTTCCATTTTATGCATTTTAATCACCGGGCATTGTTTCAAAAAATAAACTCATTGAGGAATTCCATCTTTCACATTTCTCCAGGTTCATTTTCTACCGTTTTTTCTTTTTCAGTGAATTCTTTGACGGTCTCTTTGCATTTTTCAAACTTCTCAGTGATACCGTCAATTAATTCGCTGAATTTTTCTTTTACTGCGTCTGAAAGATCTTCTCCTTTCTTTGCAATCTTACAGCGGGTTTCGCATCCTTTATCCGGGGCAAACAGAATACCCAGGACTGCACCGGCGGCTAAGCCTGCCACTACTCCCAATAATACTTTTGCAGATGACTTCATCGTTTTGAATTTTAATTAATTAATTAATTATGAATTGTTAATTACAAACAAGGTTTTGTCCTTAAATTAATCCCTGATATCGCTCAATGGTAATAATATTCAGGAATTTAAAGGACGCCTCAGGTATTGTAACGGTTCTAAATTTCTGATTAATACGAATTTTTTCCCTTGAGAGATACCATATTTTTAAATTTTGTCCATGATAATTTTAAGTTGTTCTTACCGGAAAAAAGAAAACCTGACTGATTTATAAAATGCATCTTGGAATTGAGTAACAGCTGAATCTTTGTTTTGTCGTTACCCGTGGGAGTGTGCGAAAGAAATGTTGAAATGTTAATTGGTAAATGAATTTAGTGTATACATAGAAAATTTAACAATTTCAGGATTTACCAACTATATGCGATTAATTTAACATGAAATAGTTTAATCGGAATTTCATCTAAATTTCATCTATATTGTTTTTCTTTGACCCCGAATTTATGAAATGTATATTGTCTGAAGATCTTTTCGGTGAAAAATTTGTTGTATAAAACACCGTTAATCTGATGTTTTGAGATAATGGATATCTGAAAAAGACATCAATGAAAAGGTTAGCCAATTTTTATTTAGAATAAAGTATCGATTAGTTATTAATAAACGTTTTTTTATGCATAACCAGCAAAGACAAATTTTTCAAACTTCAAAGTCTACCCGTTGGAAAAGCTTTTTGTGGATTGTAAGAGTATTTGCTTTTTTCATGATCTTTTGTTTAGTCGCTCTGATTATTTCTTTGAATCAGAAGCAGGTAATTCGTATCCCTGAGATTCGGGAACGAGCCTCAATGTATCGACGTCTGACAGATCAGGATGTTCAACAATCATTGAAAAGTCCCGAAAAGGAATTGTTTAAAAAAACATTGAGAGAAGTTCGCCGAAAAAGAAGGCCGGATTTCTATAAGAAGAATGCTGCCAGGATTCACACAGGTTCGTTCCATTTCCCGGTACGTGCTGCATTCTACGTCAACTGGGATGTTCAAAGTATGTATTCGCTCGAGAATAATATTCAAAATGTGAATATGGTGTTGCCAGAGTGGTTCTTTGTCAAAGACGGAGAAGGAAATCTTGAGACTCGCATTGACACGGCTGCTTTGAATGTGATGCGAATTGAGGATGTGAAAGTTATTCCAATGCTTTCAAACTTCGTGAATAAAGAATGGAATGGCAAGAATGTTCACAAGGTGATCAGCTCCCCGTTGAAAAGAAGAAAGCTGATCAATAATATCCTTGCAACGCTGAAAGCTTATAAATTAGACGGAATAAATGTTGACTTTGAAGAGTTGAAGGAAAAATCGGATGAGAACTTTATTCGTTTTCAGAAAGAACTTTTCGTGGCTCTGCATTCCAGAGGATATTTTGTAAGCCAGGATATTTCGCCTTTTAATAATGATTACAACCCTAAAGCATTAAGCCGTTATAACGACCTCATCTTCCTGATGGCTTACGATCAACATAATGATTCGGACTCTCCCGGACCAGTTGCAGCTCAGAAGTGGGTAGAAGCTGCCTTGGATGAGATCTCAAACAAAATCCCTCCCGAAAAAGTTGTTCTATGTGTGGCTACTTTCGGATACGACTGGGCCACTCATGCCAGAGGAACAAATGTTACTTATCAGGAGGCAATATCTACGGCTCTTGAAAGCGATGGGAAAATCCAGTATGACGAAGATTCCTTTAACCTGCATTATACGTATTGGGATGACAATGATGTCTCCCACAAAGTCTACTTTACCGATGCTGCTACTGCCTTCAATGCCATCCGGGCTGCCGAAGATTTTGGAACTGCCGGAGTCGCAATATGGAGGCTCGGTTCTGAAGATCCACGTATCTGGTCTTTCTATAAACAGGATTTGTCATATGAAGCCATACTGAAGCATCCGTTTCATTACGGTATACTTGAAAATATTAGTTCTACTTCCAGTGTTGACTACATCGGAGCTGGAGAGGTGCTCGACGTAATCACATCTCCCGCAGCCGGGAAATTGAAAATTCAGTCGAATAGAGAAGATCAGCTCATTTCTACAGAAAAATACATTACACTTCCTACCAGTTTTGTAATCAAACGAAGCGGGAAGCATAATAAAGAAGTGGCCATTACTTTCGATGACGGACCGGATGAAGATTATACTCCCAGATTACTCGATATCCTGAAACAGTATAAGGTTCCTGCCTGCTTCTTTATCACGGGGGTGAATGCCGAGAATCATCTACCCATTGTAAAACGTATGTACGAAGAAGGGCATGAAATCGGGAATCATACCTTGCTGCATCCGAATCTTGAAAAGATCAGTGACAATCGGATCCGACTCGAGTTGCGCTCTACCGGGCGTATCATCGAAGGGATTACAGGGCACGCAACGATCATGTTCCGTACTCCTTATAATACCGATAATCAGCCTACCAATCCTGTTACAATCCATCCGATTGCCGTAGCGAAAAGTGAGAACTATCTGACGATCGGTTCGGCTATTGATGCCGAGGACTGGCAGCCGGGAATTACAGTCGATTCGATCATGGCTAATGTGAGAAGGGATCAGCATCTCGGGAATATAATTCTTCTTCATGATGCCGGAGGAAAACGTGAGGCGACTGTTGCAGCTTTACCCCGGATTATTGAGTACTTTCAGAGTATGGGATACAAATTCGTCCCGGTTTCTCAGTTGATCGGAAGAACCAGAGACGAAGTAATGCCCAGTAGCGAAACGATGAATTCAAATTTCTATCTGAAACAGGCAGATTATACCTTCTTCCAGATCGGATACTTGTTTGATTATTTCCTCTATACACTATTCTTCCTTGCGCTATTCCTGACTTTCTTTAAGATTGTGTCAATCGCTATTCTTGCAATTATCCAACATAGAAAAAATAAGAAACTGAATAAGCTTGAACTGAAAGATCACCCCAAGGTAAGTATCATCGTTCCGGCTTATAATGAAGAAGTAACTGCCAGCAAGACCATCTCCAACTTGTTGAAGACAAATTACAGCGATTATGAGGTGATTTTTATTGATGATGGTTCTTCCGATAAAACATATGAAATTGTTTCCAAACAATTCGCGAATGTTGAGAATGTGAAGGTCCTTACCAAACCAAACGGTGGTAAAGCAACAGCGCTTAATTATGGAATTGAACACGCTTCAGGTGAATTTCTGGTTTGTATCGATGCCGACACGGTACTTCATCCGGATGCGATCAGACTCTTGCTTTCACGATTTATTGATGATCGTACAGCTGCAGTTGCAGGAAATGTACGGGTGGGAAATAAATTGAACCTGATGACCCGTTGGCAGTCGATCGAATATACCACCAGTCAGAATTTTGACCGGATGGCTTTCGATGTATTGAATATTATTATGGTGGTTCCAGGGGCAATCGGTGCTTTCCGTAAGAGTGCTGTTCTTGAGGTTGGCAGCATGAAAACCGATACTCTGGCAGAGGACTGCGACTTAACGCTCCGTTTGTTGCGGGCTGGTTATAAAGTTCATTCCTGCAACGATGCTTTGGCCTTTACCGAAGCACCCGAAACGCTGTCGATGTTCTTGAAACAACGTTTCCGTTGGTCTTTCGGAATTATGCAGAGTTTCTGGAAACATCGTGAGCTGATCTTTACCCGCAAAAGACCGAACCTTGGTTGGTTGCTGTTACCTCATCTGTTGATATTCCAGTTGTTCCTTCCGTTGTTCAACCCGATTGTCGACCTGATGATGTTGGTTTCGCTTTTCTCTCCCAATGCGTTAAAAGTAACAGGATTCTATTTTGCATACTTTCTCATAGACTTACTGATTGCATTTTTGGCGTTCAGAATGGATCATCAGAAGTTTACGGCACGAACCATCTGGGATATGTTTATCCAGCGTATTGTGTATCGTCAGTTCCTGTTTTTCGTTTTAATCAAGTCATATCTGAGAGCGATAAAAGGAGAATTGGCCGGTTGGGGCGTTATAAAACGAACCGGTAATGTAGATGCTTAAAAGCACCGGATTTAGATATAAAAAAGCAGGCTGTTCCTTTGTTGGGACAGCCTGCTTTTTTTATGACTGAGAAGTAGCTCCGTGCAATTTTTTCGAAGTCTCATTAATTGCTTATCATGAAAACTGAAATTGCTTGTCATGAAAACTGACTGCGGAATCTTTTAGGACGAAATGAAAGCATATGAGGAACTATCGCATTGCGATACATTCAAGATAGTAACAATATATTTTGTTCGTCCTTTGGACATGGCTCAGACATGGTCTCTATATCGAAATGACGTTTGGACCATGCCAGAGTCAACTGTTAAAGTTGATTCAAAAATAGTGTTGATATAGATTGTTTATTGCGTTAGCAAGGAGAGCGAATCCGAAATGGACGGATGAATTCCTCTGAATTGATTCCGGAGAACTAATGAAACGGTTACTCACATTATTGCAAGAACAAATTTAAACAATTACACACCTGATAGCCATTAATGTCTTAAATATTGTATGATAGTAATTCTAAAATGCAGATTAACAGTGATGTAATAAGTGTCATGTATTGTTGAATTATTAATTCTCAGGTGCTTTCATGTTTTGTCGTATGCTAAACAATTACCCATAAAGCTCCTGATTTATTTTTTGATCAAAAAAAATTACAATGGCAAATCGATGCTTTTTTGATGACAGACAAGGAATAGGTTGACAGTGAGAGTTTTAGTGTGAATAATGAGTGTGTGTTTTTGGTATCTTTACTGTATAAACTTAAAAATGTAAGGTTATGCGAGTTAAGAATAATAATATCAATGGTCTGACAGGGATAGTCGGAAAGCTTTGTTTTTATGAAGTAAAAGGGCAGTTGGTTTGCCGTGGTGTTCCTCTATCTAATAAAGCAAAAGCAAGTGCGGCGCAGATCGCTTATCGGAAAGTCTTTGCTTCACAGGTAGGGATTGCACAATCGGTGAAAAGTACTTTGTTGCATCGGGTTTGGCGATATACGGATTTCCCTTTGGGTGTAAATAGTCAGAATCATTTTCTGAAGATCAACAAAGGAGCCTTTGGACGGACGGATCGAATTAAATATCCTCAATTGTTCATTGTCAGCGAAGGAGAATTGAATCCGGCATTGAACTTTGAAATAAGACGTGACGGGAATACCGAAGTGATGCAATGGGATCCTGCTGATCAGAATAGTCAGTCAAGTCCGGATGACCGGTTAAATGTGGTTTTCCTTTACAATGAAAAGGAACTGAAAGTGATAAAGACTGATGTTTTCCGTTCGGCAGGTATTGCCAGGATTGCCATTCCTGTCCCTGACCTGACTCAGCAGGAAGGATATGTTTTCTGGTCTTCTTTCGATGACAAACGATTTTCTCCTTCTGTTTACTGGAAAGGATAGGTAGATTCTTTCACTCGCATTCTTCAGAGTCCCTGGTCAATGTTTGGCGCGAACTTTGCCGCAGGATACTGAAGCCTTAGTGTTAATTGCTTTAAATTATTTGAGAAAGGTTGTTGGCCAGCGTTTATTGATGATTCCATCCTTCTGAAAGTTATAATGTTATCTATCCTATACTGTTAAAAACAACTTTGACT
>JAUZOB010000147.1 GCA_030706665.1 Bacteroidota bacterium | reverse complement strand
TTGCCATAGCCGTTTGGATACCAGAGATATGGATTGTGAACCAATAGGGCTTTGAATTCTTCGGGGCTCAGTTGAATCTCTTTTGTCTCGTTGGCTTTTAGCGATACTTCTTTTTTTACGAGAATTGAGGGCATAGAGCCTCCGAGGTGCTTTGTATAGGATGGGAAAACCAAATCGCTGATTAAGTCTATTTTCCCCGTAAGGATACCTTTGATTTCTTTGTTCGAGGTATTTCTCAATTCAGCCTTGATTCGGATATCTGCCTGAGTGGTGTCGGGCAGGGGCAATGTTGTTACGATATATGGATTTTCGATTGCAACGTCACCCGTTGCTTCGATAAATACATCCTGATAGATTCCCATATTTCGGTCGCGTACAACGGGTGCACAATCCCATCCTCCCGTCATTTTCATTGTTTCGTCTTTAAATGTCTCATCGGCACTTCCTCTGGATTTGCCAAAGACTTCAAATTGTGTTCCGGGAGATGGTAATCCGGGATGATCGAGCTGGTATATTTTTACTGCCAGAAAGTTTTTCTCACCTGCTTTGGCGTATTGCGTGATATTGAATCTGAATCGTTGGAACATTCCAACCATCTGTTGCTTGTCGGCTATCTGATGTCCGTTTAGCCAAACGTCTGCACGGTAGTTGATTCCGTTAAAAGTAAGCCAGATTTGTTTTCCTTTGTACTGCTTGGGAAGAGCAACTTCGGTGCGATACCAGTAAGGATCTTTCCATGGATTTCTTTTGTCTTTGAGATAGCTGTATTTTGCTAAATCATGTTTTGCATTGAACTCGTCGGATACATCCGGAATTAAGAAATCGTTCATCGCGATTCTCGGATCAGGATAGGTTCCGTTTTTTACAAAAACATTTAAGACAGTGGAGGGAATGGTGGTTTTATACCATTTATCTTGTTCGAATCCGGAAGTTGAAATGATATTCCCTTCTGCTTTTATCTCGATGGAATTCTTTATGTACCAGTTGTCGGAGAGCCTTATTTTTTGTGCGTTGCAAAAGAGCACGGGGGTTAGTAATATTATCAATAATAACTTTTGCATAATCTTTTTATAAATTGGTTGATGTAATTTTCAAGTGTTATTTTCTTTTTTCCTTCCCCCCGATTCCTTCTCTTTTTTATTTATTATTCGATAATGGTTACTTTAGCTCCTCTTGTAAAATTTCCAGGTTCATTGCCGCTCTCTACAGCCCATTGATTAACGATTAGCTGCATCGGGATTACACCTGGTATTGCAAACAAGTCTTCATTTGCACAGGGAATAACGATGGTAAACAGATTTTCGTTTTTAATAGAAGTCTCTTCGTTTGTGATTAAGAGTAATTTGCCTCCAAATTTCAAAATGTCTTGTGTGACAACAATACTTTGCTCATAAGTGATTCCTTTAGGAGCAAATACCACTGCTCTGAATCCTTCTTTTACCATTTCCATCGGACCGTGGCGGAACTCTCCTCCATACAAAGCAGAGGCGGGAGTGCGAGTAGCTTCCATGAACATCAATGCACTTTGTGATACTGTAGCATAAATGGCACCTCTTCCTACTAGTTGAACGAAAGGTACGTGTGCAATTGTTTTTACGGCTCCGTCAAGCCATTTATCTTTTTGATCAAGCAGATCGCCTACAGTTTTTATCGCGCCTTCTATTTCGCTGATTGTATTGTTGTTGAAATTCCCTGTCAGTGAAAGGGATAAAAGGTAAGTTGCCAGATATGTTGTCGTGAAAGTTTTGGTGGAGGTCATGTCTTCCGGACCAGCTTTGCACAAGAGAGATTCTTTGGTCTTTTTGACGAGGGTGCTGTTTGCTTCATTGCTGATGCCGATGCTTGTTACATCCTGAGGTAACTTTTCAAGAATCTTAACGATCTCATAGCTTTCGCCAGATTGTGAGATGCAAACCAAAAGCGTCTTCTTGTTAACTAATGAGAATTGATAATGAAGCAATTCCCCTGCATTGATGGCAAAAGAGGTGATACCATGTTTATTCAACAAGCAGGTTGCGGCATAGGAGATAAAATATGAACTTCCCATTCCGGTGAAGAGTATTTTATCGTAATTGCCGGTTTTCCATATCGAGACGATATTTTTCAAACTTTCTTTGCCTTGTCCTTCAGTATAGAAACTCAAAGTTTTCTTTAAAGCTTCGGGCTGTTCGTTGATTTCTTTTAAAAATTTATTCATCGTATAGGGTTTCTTTAAAAAAGAAAAGTCATCTTAACTAAAAAGAGGAACTTTTTAGAAAGATGGCTTTCCTTAATGATTAAGAATTGAAATATTTATTTTTGCCACATTCTTTCAATTTCTTCCAATGATTTCCCGGTTGTTTCCGGTACCAGTTTCCATGTGATCCATAAATAGGGAAGACACATCAATGCGAATAGCAGGAACAATCCGGCAGGTGATAGTGCCGACATTAATAATGGGGTAAGTTGTCCGATCAGAAATGTTCCAATCCACAAAGAGAAGCCTGCCATAGACATAGCTGCACCACGTACTTTGACCGGATACATCTCGGAAAGCAATACCCATATTACAACGCAGATGGATATGGCACAACAGAAGATGTAAAATAGAATAAGAATCAAAAGTGTAATTGGGGGAATGATGGTTTCAACTTTATTAAGGGTGAAATAACTTGCAATCAATATTAATGATACCAACATCCCGGATACGCCGTAATAAACCAATTTTTTACGCCCGATTTTGTCGATGACCATAATGGCAACTACTGTTGCAAGCACATTCACTAGTCCTACAAAAACCTGATAGAACAAAGAGTCCCCTTCCGAAAGCCCTGTTTTTTCAAAAATACCAGGCCCATAGTACAGGACTGCATTCACTCCCATAAATTGTCCTAAAATAGCCAGGCAGACACCAATAATCAGAGCAACGCGGAAACCTCCTTTGAATAGCATCTTCCAATCAGATTTTTCTTCCTTTTGAAGGGTTGTCTGAATTTCGCTTATCTGATTTTCAGCTTCGTCTTCTCCGTATATTCTATTCAGGATTGTTCGAGATCTTGGAATTTTATTTTTTACAAATAACCAACGCGGACTTTCCGGGATGAAAAATATGACCAGAAAGAATAAGAGTGCCGGAATTGCTTCGGCTCCTAACATTGAACGCCAGACTTCGCTTGCAAAGATTGTGTTGATCCAGTTGCAGCTAAGTGCGCCATGTGCCTTCATTGCTAAGGAATTGTTTAATAGTACATAGTTGACCAGGTAGGCACCAAGGAATCCAACGGTAATGGCCAATTGATAAAGAGAAACCAATCGCCCCCGATAGCGTGCAATGGATATTTCCGAAATATAAAGCGGGGATATTACAGAAGCGGCTCCAATACCGAAACCACCAATAAGACGATAAACTATTAATTGGTATTCATTGGGAGAAAGCATACACCCGATACCGGATGCAGAGAACATAACTGCTGAAATGAATAGTACCAGTTTACGTCCAAATAAATCACTCAACTTGCCGGCCACCAATACGCCTCCTATCGATCCTAAAAGTGCACATCCTACATACCACCCTGAACGGATTTCGTCCATCTGAAACTGTGCTGTTACACTTTTAATTGTTCCGGAAATGACGGCTGTATCGTATCCAAACAGAAAGCCGCCGAGTGCTGCGACTATCGAAAGGAATAATACATAACCCAGATTTTCTTTTTGTTTCATTTTTTTGGAATTACTTGTCTTTTATTAAAAGATAGCTTTTTATAAATTAAAATATTCTTTGTACCGGTCATATAAATGGCCAGCCTGCAGGTACGCCGATTGAGGGCTCATAAAATGAGAGAACTCAAATGTGATGGCTTTATCGTATCCTGCCCGTTTTGCTGCTTCGAGTTTCAATCGAAGTTTGTCAAATTTTATCGGGAAGAAATGGATTGGCATATCACGGTCGAAAGTTTCGGCATTTGTCCAACATTTCATTCCGTATTTGTCAGCCAGTCTTTTGTTTACTTCAAAAAAAGCATCCAATTCGTCATAGTCAATATGACCGTCCTGAAAAGCTACAGCATCGACCACTTCATGGATACCCGAGAAAATTTCATTCCACTCTTTTTCATGTTCCTGAACAGATATGGCATCGCTTTTGGTCAGCGTTCCTTCGGCCATGCCCATTACGGCTTTTTTACCGTCAATCCAGGGAGAGATGAATGTAGGAAGTCCTCCTGATGCATCTTTACAGGCTTTCCCCATCTTATAAAATGTATCGACTGCTCCTTTGGTTTTTCGACTGATTTCTGTACTGATATACCAACCTTGGAAACTTTTGTGTTTCTCTCCGTAGTTTTTCCAGACTTCATCAATCACATGGAGGTTGTCTTCGATTTCAAAATGCATATCGCCAGTATCCCAATAGTATCCGGAATCATAAAGTCCAAAATAGAATTTCATTCCATGTTTATCGGCCAAACGCAGATACATATCCAGTAAATCTACCGAAGGTTGGTAGCAGGAATGTTTTGCCATTAGGTATTTTGACGGCCAGGTAATGAACTTTCGATAACCGGAACGAATCATGATCACGGTATCAATACCGATAGCTTTCATGTGAGCAAAATCACGGTCCCATTCTTTTTCTCCCCAGTTCTGATGAGGGATATCATGAGAGATTTCATCAAGAAAAGTCCCTGTGATTTTCAGTCCGTTTGATTTTGGCACAATTAACCCGCTTCCAGAAGAAGGGTATGGTGCTGATATTAAAGAATGATCCGTAGGATTAGCAGAACCATATACCGGAATGCTTGCGGCGGCTGCAACAGTTCCTGCTGCAGCAAGTTTTTTTAAAAAGTCGCGGCGATCGTTTTCAATTTGTGACATTGATTGATGGTTTTAAAGTCAAGAAACAAGAGATTATTGATCTATAATTTTTCAAGGTTCCCTATTTCAGGGAACCTTGAAAAACAGGCATGTAAAATACAAAAAACTGTTTAGTTTTACTCTTGCGATAGTATTTTATATAATTGGAACATAGCTCTTGGTACATGGAAACATCCTTTCCATTTTCCGCCTTTCAACGGTAACAATGGTTGTCCCTGACGAGTCAGATAACCGTACCATTCTCTATATTCTTTATCTTTAAAGTGATCCCAGGTATATGTTTGCATTATTTCAAACCATTTTTTGCATTCCTGGTTTCCGGTAAGTTTGTAACCTTTCGCTAAGGCAATCAGGGTTTCGAGATGTACCCACCATAGCTTTTGATCCCACTCCAATTGTTGTTGTGGATGTCCCTTGACGTCCATGAAATAGAAGATACCGCCGTGTTCTTTATCCCAACCGAATTCAATAGAATGAAGAAGGATCTCGACCGCTTTGTCTATCAATTTCTGGTCGTTGTAACGAACTCCCAGGTCCATTAAAAACCACATGGATTCGTTGGTGTGACCCGGGTTGACCAGTCGCCCTTCGAAGCAATCGACAACAGACCCGTCAGGATGAATATTTTCGAGAATTACTCCTGTATCTTTTTGATAGAAGTTGATCATGATATCATCAATCAATGAAGGGACGATTTCATCGATTTTTTGACTTCCCATCACATCTTCGAGTATAAGCGAAAGATTACACAAGATCATTGGCAATGCAAAGCTCTTGAGGGGACGGGTCCCGGGATAAAGTTTATTGTAAGGGCCTTTGGGGTTGTCTTTCCTTTTTATAATGTTATTGTAGGTATCGACAGCTATCTTTTTATACTCTTCGTTTTTGGTGGCTTTGTAAAGTTCACCGAAAGCCATGGCTGCAAAACAATCAGAGAAAATATTGTACGGTTGTACCAGAGGATTTCCCTGGCGATCAAGAGAAAAATACCAATCCCCCTTTTCGTCCCGTCCGTGTTGTTTCAAAAATTCAGCTCCGTGGATTGCCATTTCCAACCATTCCTGACGATTCTCCATCTCATTATAGAGCATTGAAAACATCCAAACTTCGCGTCCTTGCAACCAGATAAACTTGTCTGTATCGAAAACATTGCCAAAACGATCAAGACAGGAGTAGTATCCTCCGTATTCCGAATCTTTTGAATGTTCCAGCCAAAAAGGAATGACATTATTTAGTAATTCATCTTTGTATTGACCGGCATAACCATTCAATTCTGTGTTTTTCATAGTGGCTGATTTTTTATGTGTAGTTCTAGAATAATTGATCTTTAATATCTGAGTGTTTCCAATGAAATGATGGAAATACTCCTGAATTTTACATTTTTTATTAGATGATTTGGATCAACGTTGATACAAAGTAAAATTAAAAAATTTAATATATGCACCATATTAATAAAAAAAATACTTAACTGATGCGTTAAAAGATATTTAAAGCCATGTTGTATAGACATTGGTGTTTAATTCGCTGAGGAAGATGATTGTGGTATTTTTAGGATGATTGATAAAGGCCTTCCTTTTAGTAGTTAAGATTATGGAATTTAATTATTCAGCAAGCAGTTATGTGATCGGTGGTGTGTTGAATTGTTATGGCAAAATATGTTATTAAAAAAATAATTAAGAATGTTGTTTGTTTTTAAAAAAAATAATCACAAGACTTTAAAATCATGCCATTAAAGCGAGCATTGTAATGGATTTGGCGTAGATTTCCTTATTTTTGCATTAAATATTGCAAAAGAGAGAAATGCAGAATTCAAAAGAGATATTTAGGGACCTTGAAAATGGAAATTATTCAGGGGTGGTTTATAAGACGCTTAGTTTGAAGAAGAAGATACTTTCTTACTTTTCTTCGAATGGTGATGTAACCATTGCAGATCTTTGCGGAGAATTAAATTCGAGTGTGCCGACTATTACAAAGCTTCTTTTTGAATTGATTGAGGATGGCTATGTGCTCGATTATGGTAAAATTGAGACCGGAGGAGGACGCCGGCCTAATAATTATGGATTAAATCCTCAATCCGGATTTTTTGTGGGAGTTGAGGTTAAAAGAGATCTATTGAATATAGCAGCTTTTGATTTTAAGGAAAATCTGATAGATATTGCAGAAAAACAACCTTTTGTCCTTTCTAATAGCCCTGAATCGCTGGAGTCTCTTTGTTCGAAAATTAATGCTTTTGTAGATGATCTGCCGATTGAAAAGGATAAAATACTTGGATTGGGTGTTAATCTTTCGGGTCGTGTAAATTCCGAAACCGGATATAGTCACAGTTTTTTCCATTTCGAAGAAGAGCCTTTGAGTAAAATTATTGAGTCGCGGGTTGGAATAAAAACTTATCTGGAAAATGATACGCGTGCCATGACTTATGGCGAGTATGAGAGCGGCGTTGTGAAGGGGGAGCGGAATGTGCTTTTTGTGAATTTGAGTAGAGGTGTTGGATTGGGAATGATAATCGATGGTAAACTCTATTATGGGAAATCTGGGTTTTCAGGTGAGTTTGGGCATATTCCATTTTTTGAAAATGAGATTCTTTGTCATTGCGGGAAGAAGGGGTGTCTTGAAACTGAGGCTTCCGGAATTGCATTAGAACGGCTCTTTGTTGAAAAATTAGAAGAGGGATCAATTTCTTCTTTGTCAGAAAAGTATGAGAAAAAAGAAAAGATTGTTCTTGAGGATATTATTGAGGCTGCGAATAATGAAGATGTACTTGCGATAGAGTTAATTGCTCAGGTGGGTGAAAAGATGGGACGGGCTATTGCAATGCTGATGAATATCTTTAATCCGGAGTTGGTTGTTTTGGGAGGTGCTATCCCGTTGACGGGTGACTATGTCAGATTGCCAATAAAAAGTGCGATAAATAAATATTCTCTGAGTTTGGTGAGTAGTGACACAAATTTGAAAATCTCAAAGTTGGGTCTGCGGGCAGGAGTTGTTGGCGCTTGTTTGCTTGTGAGAAGGAAGTTGTTGGGAGCGATTTAGGTGAAGGAGAAATAAATAGCAGGTTCACTTATAATTGAAGAAGAGGTGGGTGAGATGATTTGTTTTTGATCTTAAATAGATAAAAGGTTATTAGGGAGGCTTCAGATACTGGTTGTATCTGGAGCCTCCTATTTTATAGGTAAACCTCCTCTTTGTTGGGAAAATGACAATGGTTGCTGTTGTGTGTGAGTTCGTGTGCTTGTTTGGGGT
>JAUZOB010000146.1 GCA_030706665.1 Bacteroidota bacterium | reverse complement strand
TCAAAATTTTACATGAAAGGAAATATTGAGGCAAATATCTTCAAGCTATACGTGATTAAAGTATCAAAATGGTTTACTCTTGTCATGCCGATTGTAGTTCTGTTTTACCAAAAACATGGACTGAGCATGCAAGATATCTTCCTGCTTAAATCCGTTTACTCAATAGGTATTGTTGCTTTCGAAATTCCTTCGGGCTATATGGCTGACGTATGGGGAAGAAAGAAGACCTTGGTGTTAGGGAGCTTTCTTTGCACAGTCGGCTTTATGATTTATTGCGTTAATGGTGTATTGGCCGGATTCTTTATTGCAGAATTCATTCTTGGGGTCGGACAAAGCTTTATATCCGGATCGGACTCTGCCCTCCTCTATGACACCTTGAAATATAAGAAAAGAGAGCAAGACTACGTTAAAGAAGAAGGGATCATCACTTCAATTGGCAACTTCTCAGAAGCCTTTGCAGGAATACTGGGTGGACTGCTAGCAACAGTCAGTTTACAAACACCGTACTACGTACAGGTGGTAATTGCAGGATTGGCAATTCCAGCTTCCCTTACCTTGATCGAACCACCTATTGAGGGAACGAAACTCCCCAGTTTGCGCAATATTCTGAATATCGTCAAGATGTCTCTTTTTACAGAAAAAGACCTTCGTATTTCCTTACTCTTCTCCTCTCTAATCGGGGCAGCCACATTAACCTTTGCGTGGTTTGTACAACCTTTCCTCCAACAAGCAGGACTTCCCCTTGCCTTGTTTGGACTGATGTGGACACTACTCAACCTGACTGCCGGCTTCAGTTCTATCTTTGCCCATAAGGCGGGGAAAAGATTAAATGCGAAGTTAACCTATCTGTTGGTCCTTGCAGCCACCTCCATTCTTTACTTTATTACCAGTCAGACAATCTGTCTTTGGGGAATCGCAACTCTTTTTGTGTTTTATATTATTCGGGGAAGTGCCCATCCGATAATGAAAGATTACATTCATCAGAATGCTTCCAGCGAGGTAAGAGCGACAGTACTCTCTCTTCGGGATATGACAATACGAATCTTTTTTGCATTGCTTGGACCATTGGTGGGATGGCTTTCCGATGCATTCAGTCTGAAAACGGCATTAGCAATCAGTAGTTTGGTCTTTCTGGTAGTTGGGCTTATTATTATTTCTCCGCTATTAATAGAAAGATCTCCTCGTTAAGTTTAAAACAGTTTGAAGAGGAAATTTCCCTGCAAGCATACGCTTTCTGTTCACATCACTCAGTAATTGACCTGTCCGATCTGACCAAAATACACTTTATCAAAAAGGGAATAACACCCAACTTCGTTCGTGGTTCGTTCATGGTTCAGACATGGTTTGTATATCGAAATGATGAACAAACCATGTCTGAACGGATCCTAAAGTGTGGATCAAAATGGGAGTTGTTATAGATTGGGAATAGCTTCATACTGCTGAAGCATCAATGATTCATTGAGGTTTTGTTCCGGCAAATTAATGATTGGATATTCCCCTCCCCGAATTGGAAAGCTATCCTTTAAAGAATAAAATAATTGGGAATAAAAGCGCATGGGGAATCATCAATTTCCGCCAAATTCTGCATTGCCTTCTATACAGACATATAAAATGAGTAAAATATGCCACGGGAAAAGAGACACCTGCTTAATTCAATGCCAATAATCTTATCAACACCGTATTAATTATATCTCGACGCACAGACCGTCATAGGCCAGATGGACATTTTCAGGCAATTGAGGATCGACAATGTGATGCAATCCCATCTGATGGCTCATATGTGTCAAATAAGCTTTCTCAGGCCTTATCTGATCAATCAAAGACAATGCTTCATGCAGGCTGTAATGAGAAAGATGCTTTTCCTGACGAAGCGCTCCGAGCACCAATACTTTCAATCCGGTCAGCTTCTCGGCTTCTTTATCGGGAATAGAATTTAAGTCTGTCAGGTATGCAAAATCACCTATTCGGAAACCGAATACAGGAAGTTTGTAATGATAAGCTCTGATTGGGATAATGGTTGCTCCGTCGATGCCAAACTTCTCTTCCGTGATATACTGAAGAGTCATCTCTGGCAACCCCGGGTAACGGGATTCCTCAAATACATAAGAGAAGATTCTACGGATAACCTGCTGTACTCTCTCTTCTGCATATATCCGCATGGGTCGGCTCATAACCCAGTTAAATGAACGTATATCGTCCAGTCCCAATACATGATCCGCATGTTCGTGAGTAAGCAGAATCGCATCAACTTTTTTTACCTGCTCCCGCAACATCTGCTGTCTGAAATCAGGACCTGCATCAATTAATATGGTACTCTTCCTCGTTTCAACCAGCACAGATGACCTCAATCGCTTATCTTTACGATCAGGAGACTGACAGATCGGGCAATTGCAGGCAATAACCGGAACCCCTTGTGATGTTCCAGTGCCAAGAAATGTTATTTTCATTACTCTTTCATCCATATCACTGTCATAAAAATACGAAAGCTTCCTCAGTCTCCCTTGTATTCATGCTGTTTTTTTAAAGATTCTAATGTATTTTTGCACAAAATACAGACATGAAAGCCAATATTTATCTTATCCCCTCTCTCCTCGGAGATGTCCCTTATTCGAAAGTTATCCCTGAAGAGATTCGTACTCAGGTAAAAGCACTCCGATACTTTATTGTAGAAGACTTGAGAAG
The DNA here is from genome assembly GCA_030706665.1 of Bacteroidota bacterium. Classification (GTDB taxonomy): domain Bacteria; phylum Bacteroidota; class Bacteroidia; order Bacteroidales; family Prolixibacteraceae; genus JAUZOB01. Next base: position 5,545 of record JAUZOB010000146.1, on the reverse strand, counting down.
TGCCCGCAGATACTTAAAACATCTGGATCGGGAAATTAACATTGACGAACTGGTCTTTTTTGAACTCAATGAACATACCCGCCCTGAAGAAATCGAAGCCTATATAAAACCTGCGGCAGAGGGGAACGATATTGGGATAATTTCAGAAGCCGGATGCCCTGGAGTTGCAGATCCCGGAGCCGATGTAGTCAGATTGGCACATATGAAAGGGATCAGGGTCATTCCAATGGTCGGTCCCTCCTCCATCCTTCTTGCCATGATGGCCTCGGGATTTAATGGACAAAGTTTTGCATTCAACGGTTACCTTCCGGTAAAGAAGAATGAAAGACAAAAGAGAATCAGGCAACTGGAAGCGCGTTCTGCAACTGAGAACCAGACACAGATCTTTATTGAGGCCCCCTATCGGAACATGCAAATGCTCCAGGATCTGATCGAAACCTGTGATTCACACACCATGCTTTGCGTTGCTTGCGATCTGACTCTCGACACTGAATTCATCCGGTCTTTGACAATTGAGCAATGGAAAAAAATGAATCCTGAATTACATAAACGTCCGGCCATCTTCCTCCTTTATCGAAGATAATTCCATTATTTCAACAATAAGAAGAAACCCTGGAAGCAATCGGATATTGCTTCCGGGGTTTCTTCTTCAACGCAAAGGACCAATCCCTCAAAGCCTGATTGATTGAATCAATTCAGAAATGGAAATTTCAGGCAAGCCAACCCTCTAATTAAAAGAAGAGAAAACCGTTTGGAGAAATAGAATGACAGATGCATTATTGAGCTGTCCTTGAAATTCATTTAAAGAAATATAATTGCAAGGCCGGTTAGACCTCAACAGATTCAAGAAAGAATCGTGAGAAATGACACACCACAAAATGAATCAGTAATCATCGAATTCGTATTTCCTTTAATTTTGTCCATGGACTAGATTTTCCATTCAAGGCTATGTAACTGATATCCTGAGATCATTAAATCTTATACAAATGGAGATCATTTTATCACTATACATTCAAAATCTCTGGCAGAGAGATGCCCAAAAATCAGAATTGGAAGAGTGATAATATTTGAAATACAGGAAATAGCAAATCAATTAGATTGGTCATCACCAACTCAGATCAGATTTCTTTCTTTAAGCATGTGATATTCGAGCTCGAAATTAGGAGTAAAAACATCCTTCCCAAATGACTTTTCTATTTCTTCACTATTCCAAAACCGTCCATCTTCAACTTCATCGGAAACCGGGCCTACTATATTTTTTGCATCGTGTGTAATAAACAGATAAACGAGCTCGGCTTCAATCGCAGTTGACCATTGATAACGGGTAATTAATTTAGCCGAGAAATCTGTCAATCCGATTTCTTCTTTTGCTTCACGACCAAGAGCCGTTTCCAACTTCTCACCCAAACTAATATGTCCACCGACGGCAGTATCCCACTTACCGGGTTGTACCAGCTTATTCATCGGTCGCTTTTGAAGGTATATCCTGTCATTCTTAATAACATGCAAATGAATGACAGGGTGCAACATTGATTTCCCTTTATGACAAAGAGAGCGAGGAGACTGTCCGACAAGATTCCCTTCTTCATTAACCAAAGGCAACCATTCTTCATGGGCATAACGATAGGCAAATATCTTTTTCCGGATTATCTCAAAAGCCATATATCCGAATATGAGCAGATAGAACAGGATTCCGCTTATGAAGCCCCATGCTTCTTTTGAGAGACAAAGAGCTGCATAAAAAACAAGTATGGTATGAAATGTAAAAATAAAAAACAGGACTTTCATGCTCTTTCGCATTTCCTGATATTGTGCGTCATTAAACTCTATATCCCTAAGATATCGCTTGGTCATACCTCCGATAATATCCAATCCGGAAAATGCAGACAATCCCAATATCAGACAGAAGATAATCCCGATAAATCCCGGTTTCAGCTTAAAGAAGACATCATCGTGCAATAAAAGAGATACTCCTCCAAGAGTAAGCAAAAGGGCGGTATCAAACAGAATAAAACGATCAATTTTCTTGTCTTTTATCCACCAATAGCCTAATTCGAAAATACCGGTTACCAGTGCTACGATCAGTCCTACTTCTGTTCCCCAGATCTCATCTGCTGCAATAAAAACAAACAGAGGAATAAAACCGGGCAGCATTTTTTTAATAAACGAGAATTTATCCATCATATATAAACAAAGACAGCCGCAGATTAGTCTCTACGGCTGTCTTTTATGTCAATCAATTTTAATTAACCAATTCACCTTCCCTGTAGACTCTGTAAACTTCTATATCATAAATCACAGTAGAATAGGCAGGAACAGATGCCAAGAACAATCCGTAAGAAGAAATGGTATGTCCATTCATACTCCACGCTAAAGAAGACGGGATAACAATTCTGGCTTTACTTCCCGTTTTCATCCTTCGATGAAGAATTTCAATCAGTCCGTTAGGAACCTGAGAAGAATAATTCAATGCCTCATAAATCACCAAAGGATCATAAACCCCGGTACTGCTAAATATTGTTCCATCAACCAAGTGTGCAGAATAATATACCATGACATTATCTTTATATCGAATAGAATCGCCATGACCTGCCTGTTGTTCAGTGAAATAATATTTTACACCACCGATCGTGTCGGTCGGTAAAGCTACAAGATTATTCTCTTTGACATATCTGGCAAGATTCGCAATTTCCAAATCACGTTTCTGAGCTGCATCATTTGAAGAACAGGCAGCAAGGCCTCCTAAAATGACAATCAATGCTAATAATGAAAATAAATATGACTTTTGCATCTTCATCTATCGATGGTTTAATTTTTGACTATATCAACAATTTCTACTTCAAATAACAGGGAGGAATAAGCAGGGACACTACCTGAACCAGTTGATCCATATCCCAAACCAGAAAGAAACAACAATTTAGCTTTCCCTCCTTTCTTCATCAACCCTAATCCTTCGTCCACACCGGCTACCATATTGCTGACAAGATACCTAAATTTAATCGTTCCCGAATCAAAAATCGAATCATTCGCCACCAATTTCCCGGTATACTTCATTGTAACGTCATCTCCATAGGTGGGATAGTCACCTGTTCCGGCTACTTCTTCTATATAATATAGACCTGACACCCGGGGAGCTACAGTTATATTATTCTTTTTGATATAGTTGGCAAATATTTGCTTTTCCAACTTAGCCTCCTCATCTGAAGCACTCTTTTTACAAGAGGAAAATGCAGCAACCAGAGCCAATATCAATATAAAAACAAAGCCTTTATTCATTATTTCTATAGTTTACAAATGAATGTTTTAAAATTTCGAAAGCAAAAATACAAAACCTTTTCACATAGAACGCTCCAATTCATCTGCATATTGCGGTAAAAGACCAATAAATTTGGCAATAGACTCTTCCATGTTCAGATCTGACTCTCCTCCGGATGCATTACAATGACCTCCTCCGTTAAAATGAGCCGAAGAGAAACGATTGGTTGGGAAGCTTCCTTTAGAGCGAAAAGAGATCTTAATTTTTCCGTCCTTCTCCATAAAAATAGCACTAAAACAAACATCACGGATGGATAAAGGATAGTTAACCAATCCCTCGGTATCACCTGAAACGAAATTATATTGTTTTAATTCATCCTGAGTCAGACTGATAAAAGCCGTATGAAATTCAGGCAAATAAACCATCTTTTCATTCAGAGCATATCCTAAAAGTTGCATCCTTCGTGCTGAATAATTATCAAACAGTCGTGAGTGAAGTTTGTCCTTATTAATTCCCAATTCAAGCAATCGTCCGACTGTGGCATAAGTTCTTGGATCAGATGAATTGTAACTAAAAGAACCGGTATCGGTCAGAATACCTGCAAACAATGCCTCCCCCGTCTCTTTCGAAATGTAAGAAGAATGCCCGAGCGCATCAATTAATTCAAACACGAGTTCAGAAGTAGCACAGGCAGACGTATCCGAAAAGATCAGATCAGTAAAATCAGCCGGATTCGGGTGATGATCAATCAATACTTTAGTTGTTTCCAGTCCGCTTAACAACTCTGACATTTCACCGGTCCTTTTCTCTTCATTAAAGTCAAGATAGAAAAACAACTCAGCATTTTTGATTAAATCAATCGCTCTGTTCTTTTGTTTAAAATAAACAACAACCTCTTGTTGTCCTTCCATCCATTGCAGATATTCCGGATAATCATTCGGGGTTATTACAACCGGGTAGTGCCCTCTGGCTTTTAAATACCCCCACAATCCTAAAGCAGAACCAACTGCATCTCCGTCCGGATTAATATGAGGAATTATTACAATACGCTTCTTTCGATTACCTATCAACTCCCTCAAACAATTAATATCCTGTATGTCAAACCTTTGCACCAACATCCCTAATTTTTTAATCCACAAATATATAAATTATAGAAAAACAGCTTATCAACTGATAAATCTTTTTGTATTTTTATAAAGCATTCAACCTTTTTAAACCGTTATATTATGCCTTTGAACTACACACTATCGCTGATTAAACCTTGGGCATTTAGTCAAGACCTAACTGGCCCGATTCTCCATGTGGTAAATCAAAACGGTTTTCACATCAGAGCAATGAAATTAATCCACCTGAGCAAAGAACAAGCTGGAGAATTTTACGAAGTACATCGAGGAAAGCCATTCTACGACGATCTCATCGACTTCATGTCGTCAGGTCCCATTGTAGCTATGATTCTTGAAAAGGAAAACGCCGTTGTCGAATACCGAAAGCTTATGGGGGCTACAGATCCCGTAGAAGCATGCGTAGGAACAATTCGAAGAATGTTCGCAGAGTCAAAATCCCACAACGCTGTTCATGGTTCTGATTCCGATGAGAATGCAATTCGTGAATCAAACTTTTTCTTTAACGTTCTTGAACGATATTAGAAAAGATTTAGCTTAATATATTTTCCAAAATCCATTCTTTCAAGATAAAACAAAATCTCGCAAAGAATGGATTTTGTCTTTTTAACAAGTACTGCACCCGATGCAACAAACCATCCCCACAAGGGAAGTTATATCCCCGACAAAAGGCAATCGGTTAACATTATACGACAAAAGGCCATTCATATCTAATTTAAGAAAGCAGAAGCCTCATTAAATACCTCCTGAAATGACTGATCAATCAGGTCATTCAAATCCTTCTTATTGATTGGGAACGGATTTTCATGTGTATATTCAAACGGAAAATCTCTAACTGTAACTAAGATTGGAATCCTGTTTCGTTTTCCACACAACGTTTTTACAATCCCTTTAGCAGGAATCACATGATCTTTCACCAAAGCAATAGCCTGCTCTCCCTGCTGCCAAGCTTCCTTTAGTGAAGTGTCTTCCGGTAAACTCCCTCTGGCCAAGGCCCGACTCACACCAGACGAATACGCTTTGCTCCGTACGGTTGTTTCTGTAGCAATCAAACCAATCCGACCTGCAATCGTTTTTTCAACCGCCAAACGTGCCCCCGGATCCACCATTCCAATCATCGGAATATTAAATCTCTCCCTAAGTACAGGAAGTGCCGTTGCGGAACTTG
>JAUZOB010000145.1 GCA_030706665.1 Bacteroidota bacterium | reverse complement strand
TAAGCTTTCGCTTTTTTTTCTTTAAGAATTACAATACAAGTTTAAGGCTTATTTTCCTAAAATGTCGGAATTATGTTTTGCATTAAGAAAATTTTACAATCAACAAAAGAGGCTTCTGAACGGTTAATTTAGAAATAGAAAAAAAGACGATGCATAAGGAAAGTCGCCTGCACGATCGGTTGCTATTTGTTAAAGATGAGCTTTCCGGGTGGAAGTTGCTTCGGTTGGCTCCGTAAGAGAACTTTTAAGCCTTACGGTAGGAATAACTTTCCGTATTATTTTTTACAAAAGATCCTCGATAGCTTGGGAATTGTTGAGGTTACCCTTATTTTTAAGCTCGTATTAATTCTTTAAACAATGGATAGTCTTAAATCTTTAGCACCTGCTTCAGTGTGGGGCTATTTTGAAGAAATCTGTCAGGTTCCCAGACCTTCTAAGAAAGAAGAAAAGATAGTCGCCTTCCTGCTTGATTTTGCTAAAAAGCATAATCTGGATGCAAAATCGGATGCAGTGGGCAATGTAGTAATCCGTAAGCCGGCTTCTCCCGGTAAGGAGAATGCTCCGACTGTGGTTCTCCAGTCGCATGTCGATATGGTATGTGAGAAAAATAGAGAGACCGTACATGATTTTGAGAAAGATTCGATTCGTCCCTATATTGACGGAGAGTGGGTAACTGCCGAGGGGACGACCCTTGGGGCTGACGATGGCATCGGTATTGCTGCAGAGCTTGCCGTATTGACCGATGATACTCTTGTGCACGGGCCAGTCGAATGTCTTTTTACGGTTGATGAGGAAACGGGACTTACTGGTGCCGAGGCAATCCAACCTGGTTTTATCTCCGGTAAAATATTGTTGAATCTTGATTCCGAAGATGAGGGTGAATTGTTCATCGGATGCTGTGGCGGTATCGATACGATTGCAAGGTTTACTTATCAGCCTGCAGGGATCCCAGAGGGAACTTTTGCATTGAAGGCTTCCGTAAAGGGATTGCAGGGCGGACACTCAGGCGATGATATTCATCGGGGAAGAGGGAATGCGAACAAGATACTGAATCGTATTCTTTGGAGAATTGACGCGAAATATGAAATGTGGCTGGCCGATTTTAATGGTGGAAATCTGAGGAATGCAATTCCCCGCGAGGCTGAAGCTGTTTTTCTGGTTCCCAATAAATTCAAAGAGAATGTAACGGCTGACTTCAATGTGTTCAGATCAGAGGTGGAAGCAGAACTCTCTCTTACAGATCCGGGATTCAAATTGACCCTTGAATCTACAGAGATGCCTGAATCTGTAATTGATCAGTCGACCAAAACCAAGTTGCTGAATGCTTTATATGCCTGTCCACATGGTGTGATAGCCATGAGTTTCAGAATGCCCGGCATGGTTGAGACTTCAACGAATCTGGCTTCGGTTAAATTCCTGGATAATAATATTATTGAAGTCACAACCAGTCAGCGCAGCGACCTTGACAGTTCAAAATGCGATGTTAAGGACATGGTTTCTTCTGTATTTACTTTGATTGGTGCCGAAGTGAAAAGCGGGGATGGGTATCCCGGCTGGACTCCCAATCCTCAATCGGAAATTATGAATATCACCAAATCTGCTTATTCCCGTCTGTTCGGGGTTGAGCCGATCGTAAGGTCTATTCATGCCGGACTGGAATGCGGATTATTCCTTCAGAAATATCCTGCATTGGATATGATCTCTTTTGGCCCTACATTAAGAGGCGTTCACTCCCCGGATGAGAAGATTGAAATCAAGAGTGTACAAAAATTCTGGGATCTCTTAGCGGAAGTGCTTAAAACCCTTTCTGAAAAATAAAGAAATAAAAGGGCAGTTGCTTAACCGTAGAATAAAGCAACTGCCCTTTTAAATTTAATTACTTTGAAAAGAACATCATTGCACCGCCAATACCCAACATTCCTCCGAATGCCCCGGTTATCAGACCGATTAGGGTTAGTATCAGTAATATATAAATATTCATTGCGATATTAAAGGTTTAGAAAGGTTAGTGGCTTTTTTCTCCGAAGACGATTGCTTCGTAAGTGTAAATGTCGGCATCTTTCCATCCGTCCCATCCCAGGCCTGCTTTTTCCCGGGCACAGTATCCTAAAAATTCTTCAACGGTCCATCCTGTCTTTGTTGCAACCTGCGGAAGGAAGGTTCCGCCCCGATTGCCTTTCATAAGGTAAATGCCATGTTTTCCCAGGATGATTTCATCGATAGAACTGATCTTTTTGAGCGGAGTAAGAACCGAAATTTCAATTTTGATGTCGGGTATTTCTTCTGCATCAACGGAGGTAAACCGATGATCGCGGAATGCAGCTGCAAGTGTCATCTCAGCTACTTGTCGGTAAAGAGGGGCGCTTTCGGTGAATGTGCCGATGCAGCCTCTTAATTTTTCATTGATATAAAGAGAAACAAAGGCTCCGCAGTTGACTTGCAATGCTTTAAATTCTTCCGGAACCGGCAGTTGTTCTTTGTTAGATGAGAAAGAATTCTCAAGGGTATGACGGGCATACCTCAATAAGAATTCTTTCTCGGAATTGGTAAGTTGAAAGGTTTTCACCGTTTAGCTATTTACCGTTTCTTCAATCTCTTCGGGCGTAACAGGAACACGTGTGCCGAGAATTCGACAGCCGGTTTCAGTAATCAGCAAGTCATCTTCAACGCGCATCCCTCCAAAAGAGCGATATTCATTGACCTTGTCGTAATTGATAAAGTTGGTATGCATTTTTTCTGCCTGCCATTTATCAATCAACGCTGGGATGAAATATATTCCTGGTTCGTTTGTGATTACAAAGTCCGGTTGCAGTCGACGCCCCATACGGAGATAGGCTGTTCCGAACTGATCAATAGGACGGACCTCGTCATCATAGCCAACATAGACTTGTCCGATGTCTTCCATATCGTGAACATCAAGTCCCATCATATGACCTAATCCATGAGGGAAAAATAATGCATGGGCGCCTTGGTGTACCGCTTCTTTGATGTCACCTTTCATGAGTCCGAGTTCTTTAAATCTTTCGGCTATCAGTTCGGAAATTGCAAGGTGGACACTTTGGTAGGTAACACCCGGTTTGGATAGTTCGGCAGTTTTGTTGTTTGCCGCAAGGACAATATCATAGATTTCACGTTGCTTTTGGGTAAAGCGACCGCCAACCGGGATTGTCCTTGTGAAATCGGAGGCATAGTGTAATGCTGATTCTGCGCCTGCATCAACAACCATGAGGCGACCTTCCTCCAAGGTAAGCGAGTGGCTGTGATTGTGAAGGGTCTGTCCGTTTTGAGAAAGAATAGTCGGGAAGGAGATCATGCCACCGCCTGCTAAAGCAATGCTTTCCATTTTACCGGCAATTTCCTGTTCCCACACACCGGGGTGTGCCATTTTCATGGCCAATACATGCATGTCGTAGCCAATAGCACAGGCTTTTTCAATTTCTGCAATTTCGCAGGCTTCTTTGGTCGATCTTAATTCAACGACTGCTTTGATCAGTTCGATAGAAGCGTAGTCTTTGAGTTTATCGGTAGTAATTCCCAATAATTGCTGAAGCAGAATTTTATTTTCACCCCGGTAAGGAGGAAGAAAATGGATTTTACGTCCCTGACTGATTGCTTTATTCAGATAATCGGATAGCGCGGCAAACGGGGCTGTGTTTTTAACTCCTGCTTTTTCTGCATTTGCAGATAACGGAATCTGAGGTCCCATCCAAACGATATCTTCAATTTCAACATCATTTCCAAATATGTAATCCTGTCCGTTGTCAAGATCGATGATGCCGGCGAGGCCCTGGAAGTCGAGGCCGAAGAAATATAAGAAAGAACTATCCTGTCTGAACTTGAATGTGTTGTCAAGATAATTCATCGGCGAATCAACATTCCCGGGAAGCAAGACAACACCTGTGTTCATAATATTTCGCAGTTTGTTGCGACGATTGATGTAAATCTCTTTTTCGAACATAGCTATATTGAGTTTCTATTGATTATTCTACACCGAAAGATAATAAATAATCTTCCGGATGATTTATTGAATTATCTGATTTTATTCATGTTTTATATTGAGGAACGAATCGTTATGATTTGTTCGAAAAGTATTATTCTGATAACAATTTTTTCAATTCTCTTTTTATCTTTATAAAGGAAAGAGATAAACTTTCAAACAGAAGCATCGTAACATATAAAAAAGTGCGCCATGAGAAAGATTAACCTCCTTGAGTACATGAATCGGCGAATGAATGTCTCAACAGATAAGAGTTCTGATATTTCTGTAGGTGAAGGACCGGTGGTAACAATTTCAAGAGAAGCCGGCTGTCCGGGGAAGAAAATAGCCGCATTGCTGAAAGAGACTCTTGATTCCATGTTAATTCAGGGTAAGTGGACTGTTATCAGTAAAGAGATTCTTGCTCAGTCGGCACAGGAACTGAATCTGCATCCTGACAGAGTCCGCCAGGTAATAGATGCAGAGCAACGTTATGCTTTGGATGAAATACTGGCTGCTTTTTCGGAAAAGCAATTTAAAAATGAAAATGTAATCCGTAATTCGGTAGTAGAGGTCGTTCACGCTTTCGCCAGTCGGGGAAATTGTATTATACTCGGGCGTGGCGGCAGTTTTATTGCTTCGGATATTGAAAAATCACTCCATATCAAGCTTTATGCTCCGTTGGAATGGCGAGTGCAACGGGTTATGAAACGTAAAAACATGACTCATGTAAATGCTCTGAAGGTGGTTGAACAGATCGATAAAGAACGGGCAAGTTTTCGAAAACTGATTAAAGGGAAGACGAATGTCGGGAATGAAGATTATGATATAATCATTAATTGCGCACGCATCGGACCACGAAAGATTGTCAGTATGATCATTCATTTGATGCAGTCCAAAAGAATGCTCAATCCGGCAGATCTGAAACATACGACCCTGTAGTAGTTACGATTTAATAAGTTGAGACCGAAGTGTAACCGGTCCAGTCAATTAATCCTTTTAATTCGTTAAAGGGATTAATTTTTCCGTAAAGGAAGTCAAGTTCGCGGTCCTCCCGGTTATAACACATCATCGGGTGAAAGGTACGGAACGCATTGCGGAGTTTTATGTCGCGCGTCACTTCTTCGGCGTGATTCCCCCAAAGAAACCAATACAATTCAGGTCGCTCTTCGTTGATGTATTCCAGTAACTGTTGTGTAAACGGTGCCCAGAATGATTTATGGCTGCCGGGTGCTCCGGGTTCGCAGGTAAATGAAGTATTCAGCAACAAAACCCCTTGTGCTTCCCAGTGTTTGAAAAGTAAATTGGGCGGCAGGATATTGAAGAAGAGGGGAACCTCTGCCATCACCTCTTTGTATTTTCTTGTTTCTCCGGTATAGGTCTTATATAAAAGCCGTATTATATTTTTCAATGAGATATTACTGAATTTTTGATTCCAATCGTAGAGGGTGCCGACTTCAAAGGCACGTCCGGTTGCAACGCCAAGTTGAGGATAAGGATCCTGTCCCAGAATTATGACTTGCGCTTTATTCAGGGGGAGGGTGAGAAAATGGAGGATTCTTTCGATCCCCGGAGTGTAGTTCTCAATACCCGGTGCCCCTTCAAAAGAGGCGAGCAGGTCCATTCTTTCGCTTGTTAAAAAACGGTTCCAGGACGGATGCACTTCATTGTGCAGACCTGAAATCAGGAGTGGTTTCTTTTCCATGCGGCAAAAATAATGATTCTCTCTGTTTACTCCCGATCTCTGTCTCCTCTTTTTTGTCTATTTTAGTTACCACTAAACATTTCAATATTTAACCATGATAAGAAGAAGGTATCGCATTTTGATTTTAGGTGTGTTACTCCTTGCAGGTAACGCATTTACAAGTTCAGCTCAGGTTGATAACCTGGGGATTGTTCCCCGTCCGGAATCAGTGGTCTCAGCGAAAGGTGACTTTGAATTTACGAATAAGACGAAGCTGATTGTTGAAAATGAGGAACAAAAAGCGGTTGCATCTCAATTTGCAAAAGCATTTGACAAGGCAACCGGATGGAATCTTACTGTGACTGTCGGTGGAAAAGAGGCAGTGAATTCTGTTGTTTTTAAAACAGACGGATCATTGGCCGCCGAAGCTTATTCGCTTGAAGTAAAGCCATCGGGGATTCTGATCAAAGCTTCGAAGCCTGCCGGCTTCTTTTATGCATTGCAAACAATCAGAGAGTTGCTTCCTGTTCAGTTCGAACAGAAGAAAGCTGTTGCCCAGCTTCATTGGAAAGTTCCGGGCGTGGTTGTTGCAGATAATCCGCGTTTCCCCTGGAGAGGATATATGTTGGATGTCACCCGTCACTTCTTTTCCAAAGAAGAACTTAAGAAGCTGATTGATGTAATGGCTTTGCACAAAATGAATGTTTTTCATTTGCATCTTGTAGATGATCAGGGATGGAGAGTTGAGATTAAGAAATATCCAAAGCTGACTGAGGTCGGGGCCTGGAGGGTAAATCATGAGGACCTGAACTGGAATGCCCGCCCGAAACAGCAACCTGGAGAGAAGGCTACTTATGGAGGATTCTATTCGCAGGATGATATCCGCGAACTTGTTGCTTATGCCCAGAGTCGTTTTATTACCATTCTTCCCGAAATTGAAATGCCTGCTCATGTGACAGCAGCTTTGGCTGCATACCCTGAACTTTCCTGTACCGGTGGGCCGTTTACCGTTTATCCGGGAGGTGTATGGCCGGTGACTGATATTTACTGTGCCGGAAATGACAAGGTTTTCTCTTTTCTTGAAGATGTACTGACAGAGGTAATGGATCTTTTCCCTTCTAAATATATTCACATCGGAGGTGACGAAGCAACCAAGACAAACTGGGAGGCCTGTCCTAAATGCAATGAACGTGTAAAAAAGGAAGGGTTGAAGAATGTTGAAGAACTGCAGAGTTATTTTATTCGCCGGATGGAATCATTCATTAATTCGAAAGGTAGAACACTGATCGGATGGGATGAAATTCTCCAGGGTGGTTTGGCCCCCAATGCGACCGTTATGTCATGGAGAGGTTATGAAGGCGGAGTTGATGCTGTTCGTCAGGGACATGACGTGGTCATGACTCCCACTTCTTATTGCTATTTTGACTATTATCAGGGAACGCAGGATCAGGAACCTCTTGCGATCGGAGGTTATCTACCCCTTCGCAAAGTATATGATTTCAATCCTGTTCCTAAAGAACTGAACGCAGAACAGGCAAAACATATTCTGGGTGGACAAGCAAACCTTTGGACCGAATACGTTCCGGTAAACAGTCACTTGGAATACATGACTCTGCCCCGTCTGGCTGCAATGGCTGAAGCATTATGGACTCCTGAAGGAAGAAAAGACTGGAAAAGCTTTGCGAACCGGATGGAAAATGTATACCCGCGCTATCAGGCTCTTGGGTTGAATTATTCTAAAAGTGCATTTAATATAAGTCTGCAAGCAAAATTTGATCCGGCTACTAAAAAGTTGAACGTTTCAATGAAAAGTGAAACTGGCGATGCTTCCATCTTCTATACCCTGGATGGCAAAAAACCGGGCCCTTCATCAAAAGCTTATACCCAACCTGTCGAAATAAAGGGAACGGGTACGATTAAGGCTGCCTTGATGAAGAATGGGAAAATCCGTGGCAATATAGTAAGCGGAAACTATGTATTCCATAAGGCATTTGCAAAACCGGTCAAATATCAAACACCTTATAGCTCCCAGTATATGAGCGGAGGAGAATTTGGCCTTGTTGATGGTGTCCGTGGCAGTAAAAACTTTTATGACGGACAATGGCAGGCCTGGGAATCAGTCGATATGAACGCGACTGTTGACTTGGAGAAAGAAACATCGATCAGTAAACTCTCACTGGGAGCCTTTCAACGTATTGGTTCCTGGATTTATATGCCTTTGTCTGTCGAATATTATATTTCGAATGACGGAAAGGATTTTAAATTGCTGGGGAGTGTGAAGAATGATGTGTCTCCTCAAATGTCTGATGTTTGCATCAAAGATTTTACCCTGAAATTTTCACCTGTTAGAACACGATTTGTGAAAGTTATAGCCAAAAACAGGGGGGTAGGTCCTGAAGGAAGTGTTACTGCCGGCGGTAACACCTGGATCTTTGTTGATGAACTTCTGGTTGAATATTCAAACCGCAATGTTTATGGTGAATCGGGACTCATATTCCTGAAAACAAGTAAGATTAATTCAATCATTCTAGACTCATCCGGGGATTGACAGCTTGTGCTGCGATTCCCGGATGTGATT
>JAUZOB010000144.1 GCA_030706665.1 Bacteroidota bacterium | reverse complement strand
TATTTCCTGCACCCCATATATTTCTCAAGAAGGGAAACGGTTCCGTAAATAGCTCCTTTATGACTTCCTCCAAGGATATACAACTTTCCCTTTTGAGTCTTCAAAATATAGCCATCGGGGGCAAGACCTGTTAAAAGCTTATTTAATTCCTTTTCTTTCTGCCTGTTGGTCTTACCGATAAGAATTTCGTGTTTAGCTTTTTTGGTGTCGTCGGTTACAATCGGAAGATTACATCCTGAGATCTTAAATAAATACGTTTGAAGAAAATCTGCTGAACGATGCTCATTTTCTCCGGCTTTTGCAGAGATTACAATACGATAATCAGATTTTCCGTCTTTTACCAGAGGCAACTGATCTTCTGCTTTGACAAATATGAACGCAAGCAGGAACATTGCTAAGAAAAACAATGATTTCATGGTTAATGATTTTTCGGTTTGAGGTTATATATCTGCAAATATAGAAACAGTATAGAGATTGGAAATAGTTATTTCTAAAAACCGAAGTGAGGGATTCGCTTAGAACGCCAGGTTGAATCATTATTTGGAATTCATACATTGGCGAAGTGTTTGAACAACAATCATTATCAGGAGTTCAAAACATTCGGATTAATACGCTTTGTATTTCCGGATGCTTAATTTACCTAATGCCAGAGCTGTCTGCCTCAAAACTGTTTAAGGATATATACGGTACTATCTCTTGAGATCCGCTTATATTATTCACTTTTTACTGAATACATACGATAGGAACTTCTATAAAGATTGCAGGAAGTGTAAAGAATAGATGTGGTACATACAAAAAAACGACACTGTTTCATGAGTTTCCGGCATTTTGGAGGATTGAAACAGGCTTTATAGAAGGGTTAAACTCTTTTGGGCTATGACTTTGCCTTCATGATAGGTTGTAATTACCCATTTGCCCAGTTTATCTTCAAGGGGCTCCCAGATGCAATCGCCAAGGAAGAATTCATAATCGTTGCTGGAAATAAAGTATTCACCGGTAAAGGAGGGAGTGACATTCCCGTCTGCATCTTTAAATGGAGGATGATCAATGCGATAAGAAAGCTTTTGTCCTTTCCCTTTACGGATACGAAGAACATATCCGAACTCGGTTCCAATTCGGGCGGGAATTTTATCCGTAATCTTGATAAGGCGAGGCAAAGAGCGATCGGATTGATCCCAATGCTCATATTCCCCATAGCTGAATATCTCAACTTCGAGTTTGCTTTTGGTCATCTCAGTCCTTTGTCAATTTCTGGGCACTTATAAAAGAAAGGTCGTCTAAAAGCCTGATTTTTGTTAAGAACTTATGGGATAATAATTAAAGCACTGATATCTCTTTGTCTGAAAGCTAGATTTATATTGAAATATAGCTTATTGTAAGAGGATGCAGGTGGTTTAACATACAATCTATAAGATTCTCAAAAATCAAATTGACTTTTTAGACGACCTCTTTAACAGATATGTTATTTTATCGATCGTTAAAATACAGCACGGGCGATTTCCCTGGTATTGTCCGATACCCCGTAGGTGTAGACATGAATGCAGGGAACTCCGTGAGCAATCAGATCCTTTGCTTGTGAGATACTCCATTCTTTTCCGACAATTCTTGCATCTTCATCATTCTTGCAACGACCAAGCTCTGTCGCAAACTCAACAGGAAGATCGATGTTGAAGATTTTGGGAAGAACAGTTAGTTGATTGCAAAGAGAAATAGGCTTGATTCCGGGGATAATCGGCACTTCAATTCCTATCTCACGACAGCGGGCAACAAAATTGTAGTATTTCTGATTATCAAAGAACATTTGCGTAACAATATAGTTAGCACCTGCATCAACCTTTTGCTTCAAATATTGCAAGTCTGTATCAAGGTTTGGTGCTTCACCATGTTTCTCCGGATACCCTGCGACTCCGATGCAAAAGTCCATTGGAGTATTGTTCTTCAAATCAGGATCGAGGTATCTTCCGTTTCTGAGATTCGCTACTTGTTCTACCAGTTCGTTGGCATGACTGTGACCATCAGGGAAGGGGCGGAATACATGCTCATTTTTGGCACCATCACCTCTTAAGGCAAGAATATTATCAATTCCCAAAAAGTTAAGATCGATCAGCACATCTTCCGTTTCCTGTTTAGAGAAGCCCCCGCATAAGATATGAGGGATTACCGGAACTCCGTATTTGTATTGTATGGAAGCAGCAATAGCCACGGTTCCAGGTCTTTTACGAACAACCCGTTTTTCAATCGAGCCGTCTTTCCTTTCATGGAACTCTAACTCCGAACGATGAGTTGTAATGTTTATGTATTTGGGATCAAACTCAAGCAGATCTTCAATGGTCCGATATAATTTTCCTGCATCTTGTCCCTTTAACGGAGGCAATAATTCGAAAGAGAAAACTGTCTTTCCTGAATCCTTAATAATGTCGGTTACTTTCATTCGTATCTATAGTCTTATCGTCTGTAATTCAAATTTAAAGGAAGTAAACGTTCTGTTTCTTCCAGTGAAATCCCTTTCCGTCTGGCATAATCTTCAGCCTGATCCTTAGAAATCTTCCCAAGGTTGAAATATTTAGACTGAGGATGGGCGAAAACCAGTCCGCAAACTGATGCACCCGGATTCATGGCATAATTCTCTGTCAGTTGGATATCGGTAGCATCGGTTGCATTCAACAAATCGAACATGACCTGTTTCTGTGAATGTTCCGGACAAGCAGGATATCCCGGAGCAGGGCGAATCCCTTTGTAATTAACTTTAAACAACCCTTGCAGATTTAGCTCTTCATCAGGAGCATAACCCCAGATTTCTTTACGTATCTGCTCGTGCAATCGTTCTGCAAATGCTTCTGCCAGGCGGTCTGCAAGAATTTTAAGCATAATGGCACTGTAATCGTCCCCTTTCTGCTCATATTCTTTAACATGAGAATCAATATCGAGACCTGCAGTTACCGCAAAAAGTCCTATATAGTCAACGAGGTTACTTTCTTTCGGCGCAAGGAAATCCGACAGGCAAAGATTCGGTTCGCCCTCTGGTTTCGCTTCCTGATTTCGAAGTTGAGGCAGAACGGCAATCTGTTTCTGACAGGAAGGATCTTCCCAAATTACAATATCATCGCCAACGGCATTCGAAGGAAAGATTCCTGCGATTCCGTTTGCCCTCAATAGTTTCTCTTTCTTGATGCGATTCAACATTTCAATCGCATCATCGTATAGCTTACGTGCTTCTTCCCCTTTTTCGGGATGATTGAAAATATCAGGGTACTTGCCGCTTAATTTCCAGGAATGGAAAAAGAAGGTCCAGTCGATGTAATTCTCAAGTACATCGAGCGGATAATCATGAAGAGTAGTTATCCCTGTAACTTTAGGAATCCTGATCTCTTCCTGTTTCCAGTCGATCTTAAGTTTGTTTCTTCTGGCCTCTGCAAGGCTGATATAATTATTCTCCGGACGACTATTGGCATGGTCATCGCGAAGAGATTGATATTCTGCAATCAGGTTCTGGAAGAAATCCTTTTTAAGAGAGGCAGAGAGAAGGCTTGTTGCCACACCGACACTCTTTGAAGCATCCTTCACATATACCACCGGGTGATCATATTTAGGGGCAATCATGACTGCCGTATGGATCCTGGAAGTTGTTGCACCTCCAAGAATCAGTGGAATTTTCAGGTTATTGCGTTGCATCTCTTCTGCAACATGAACCATTTCTTCCAGAGACGGAGTAATTAATCCGCTAAGCCCTATAATGTCAACTTGTTCCTCGATTGCAGTACGGATAATCTTATCAGCCGGTACCATCACTCCCAAGTCAATGACTTCGTAATTATTGCAAGCAAGGACAACGCTGACAATGTTTTTACCAATGTCGTGTACATCTCCTTTAACGGTAGCCAATAGAATCTTGCCTGCTTTCTTATGCTTCTCGTCTTTATTTTCTTCTTCGATGAAGGGGGTAAGCCATGCAACGGCCTGTTTCATAACTCTTGCACTTTTTACAACCTGAGGGAGGAACATTTTACCTGAACCGAATAAGTCGCCAACGGTATTCATCCCATTCATTAAAGGACCCTCGATGACTTCCAGCGAGCGGCTAAATGATTGACGGGCTTCTTCAATGTCGACATCGATAAATTCAGTGATCCCCTTAATCATGGCATAAGAAATCCTTTCCCCTACCGGTTTTAATCGCCAGGCATCTTTTTTCTCTTCTATCTTTCCAGGCTCATTCTTAATGGTTTCGGCAAATGCAATAAGACGTTCGGTCGCATCTTCCCGTTTGTTCAGGATTACATCTTCGACCAGATCCAGTAAGTCTTTGGGGATATCGTCGTACACAACCAGCATCGACGGATTTACGATTCCCAAATCCATTCCGGCACGGATAGCATGATACAGGAATGCGGAATGCATAGCTTCCCTCACTGTGTTATTTCCGCGGAAGGAGAATGAAAGGTTACTAACACCTCCGCTGACCTTGGCATGCGGAAGATTCTGCTTGATCCATTCGGTTGCCCGGATAAAGTTCAGGGCATAGTTATTGTGTTCCTCGATTCCGGTTGCAATAGCAAGAACATTGGGATCGAAGATAATATCTTCAGGGTTGAAGTTTAACTTTTGTGTAAGAATATCATAGGAACGACGGGCAATTTCAATCTTTCGTTCATAAGTATCCGCCTGGCCTTTTTCATCAAAAAGCATGACCACAACGGCTGCACCGTATCTTTGCACTTTGCGTGCATGTTCAACGAAGGGCTCCTCTCCTTCCTTCAGGCTTATCGAGTTAACGATACATTTTCCCTGAGCACATTTGAGACCTGATTCGATAACCGACCATTTCGAAGAATCGATCATGACAGGTAGCTTTGCAATGTCAGGTTCTGCAGCCAAAAGGTTTAGAAAACGGACCATTGACTTCTCAGAATCAAGCATCGCCTCATCCATACAGACATCAATGATCTGTGCGCCCCCTTCGACCTGGTTACGGGCGATTGCCAGTGCCTCATCATATTTCTCTTCACGGATCAGTCTGGCAAACTTTAATGAACCCGAAACGTTGGTCCGTTCTCCGATGTTTACGAAGTTAGAATAGGGACGGATCGTGAGTGGTTCAAGTCCGCTGAGTCTGGTAAGAGGCTGAATATCCGGAATGACGCGGGGTGCATGTTTCTTTGCAACAGCTGCGATTGCTTTAATGTGAGTCGGATTCGTTCCGCAGCAACCTCCTATGATATTAACAAATCCACTCTTCAGGTAATCTTCGATGATAGATGCCATCTCTGCAGCCTGCTGGTCATATTCCCCGAATTGATTGGGGAGCCCTGCATTCGGATGGGCACTGACATAGCAGGAGGCAATCTGGGAAAGCTCCTCAATATAAGGGCGAAGCTGATGCGCTCCGAGTGCACAGTTCAACCCGACGCTTAGAAGATTGGCATGGGTGATGGAATTATAGAATGCTTCCAGAGTCTGACCGGATAGGGTCCGCCCGCTGGCATCGGTAATTGTACCGGAGACCATGATCGGAAGCTTGATCTTTTTCTCTTCGAAGACATTTTCAAGAGCAAAGAGAGCCGCTTTGCAATTCAGGGTGTCAAATACGGTTTCGACTAACAACAAGTCAACTCCGCCATCGATGAGGCCCCGGGCCTGTTCCTCATAGATATTTACCAGATCATCAAATGAAACGGCACGATAGCCCGGATCATTTACATCCGGCGACATAGAGGCGGTCTTATTGGTTGGTCCCATTGATCCGGCAATGAACAATGGTTTATCTTCAACTTCTTTTTGGTAACGTTCTATTGCCTGTCGGGCAACTCTTGCGGCTTCAACGTTCAGTTCATAGACCAGATTTTCCAGATGATAATCGGCCATTGAGATCCGGTTTGCATTGAAACTGTTTGTTTCGATAATGTCTGCACCGGATAACAGGTACTCAAAATGAATCTGACTGATAATATCAGGACGGGTAATAACAAGCAAATCATTATTCCCTTTCAGATCATAAGGAAAGTTGGCAAAACGTATCCCCCGAAAGTCTTTCTCGGAAAGCTTATATCGCTGAATCATTGTCCCCATTGCACCGTCAAGTACCAGGATTCTTTTCTTCAGTTCGTTACGTATGTCGTTTTTATTTGTCATCAGGTTAAATTATCCGTTCGTTATTTTGCAAAGGTAAAGATTTTAACAGAGTTAAGGAGGAAAGGGGGGGCTAACGGATCAGTTTTAACTCATAATTTCCGCGAATTCCCACTTTATCTTTACATACAATGATGCAAGAGAGTATCTCGGGGATCTTCTCCGTAAGGTTAAGCACAGGTTCAATATCATCAGGTTGAATGACACGATTTCCCAGTGAGGTAGCCCAGGCATCTGCCAGGGCGGTATTTTTACAGACTAACATTGTTGCATCTGTTTTTCCGAAACTCAGCGAAGGACCGACAGTTCCGGCAGAAGTACAAACGCCAAGAGGCGTATCGGACGCAGGAATCGTGATGCCAATCTTTCCGGAGAAGGGAGAATTGCCGGCATATACCGAAAATACCAGATCCTTTTTGACGACCAGAAAGATATCGCCGCCATTCTCAATAACCAGTTCGTTTACCTTAAAATTAGCCAGAATATCCGTTCCGATCCATTCAGAGAAAGCTCCTGCCACGGCTGCCATTGGACCCACACCGGCTCTTTCGGCCGCTTTTGCCATTTCACGGGCAATAGGAGGTGCAGACGATCGGACAGGTACCGGAACGAGGCTTTTCCCATATTCCGGGTCAATCAGAAGATACTGCTCTAACTGATTCCGATAATACCGAATCCGTTCTTCCGCATAATTCGTTAAAGCAGAGGAATAGGAATCAGGATCAATACCGATCCATAAATCGGTTTCTTTATATCCTATTGTAAATCCGTGAAACCTTTCTGTGTTAAATGAAGTCCGGTAAAACCTGGGCTCGTACATCATTAGCTGAAGTCGATCGTGAAAAGATTAAGCGGGCATGCTTTTACGCAAAGCTCGCAAACGACGCACTTCTCATGGTTGAAACGAAGTTCCCAGACTGTACGGTCCATCTTCAAGGCACCGGCGAAGCAAACGGCCGTACAATTGCCACAGTTGATGCAGCGGGGCTGGTCGAACTTTATCTTTTTGCTCAGAGGCGTGCAGGTGACATGATTCTCTTCAAGATAGCTGATTCCTTTTTCCAGATTTTCACGGATACCTTCCAATTCGAGTAGCAATACTCCTGTTTTACCTGGTTTTACTTCAGCTTTCAGAATGTTAATTTGGATGTCAAAGTCTCTGACCAGATGATAACTCAATGGCTTATCTCCGCTCTCGGGCGGGAAGGTCAGAACATATCTTTTCTTTATTGTTTTCATGATTCGCCTCCTTCTCTTTCTTTCAATCCTTTTAGGGATGTGTTAGTCGGAAACATTTGTACGGGCTTTGTTAGTTCAAATTCTCCTTTTTCGATCAACTCCTTCAGTTTCTGTGCAATTATCCTTGCCTTCTGAAGACTGGCAACAGGCGCAGTGCGAACCTTCTGCCCTTTGATGGTTATGGAACCTGTCTGTAAGGCTGCATAGTTCGTATAACCTAACACAGGAGATCCCGGAGAACCATAATCCATAATCGTGGTTTCTATCTGTTCATTGCGGATAGAAACAAAGCGAGCCATGTCTTCGTCCAGAATGGGGATTGGGATTCCGATTCCGACAAACATACTTACACCGTATTTTTCGTAATAGGCTCCCTGAATAAACTCAGAGCTCATCTCCTTCATGTTACCGATCACTGCAAGAGTCGCCGAGTTACTGATTGGCACTCCCCGTTCGTTTTTAGGTTTTGAAGTATTGAACTGAGTTCCGGGCCATACGACGTATCCTTGTGCCCCTCCCAGGAAGATTCGGGTTCCGATGCCGATTGTCCGCATCTCCGGATCGTTCAGCAAAGGGCTTAATTCACCTGCGGTTGAGTAATTGGCATTTCGCATGCGGGGTAGCAGGGTCCCCATATAGGTATATTTGATTTCTTCTGTCGTATTCGTGGCAACGTTATAGTTCTGATAAGCGTTCCGGGGGTTAAACAGAATCATCTCGTTGACGTTATCTTTGTTGATTACGGTACGGATGTGCTTGCGGGGATAGCAGTCAGTCCCTTTTCCCCATGCTTCCAGCACAACATCTTTGCCCTCTATTAGTTCCTGAATGATATGCCCTCCTCCGTAGCGTGGATCTGTTTCAGAAACTGCAGTTGCGCCCAGG
>JAUZOB010000143.1 GCA_030706665.1 Bacteroidota bacterium | reverse complement strand
TCAGGAACTACTCCCCAAAAGAGCGGAGCACTCAATTCGGTCTGTGTACCTTGACCGTATATTCCGGTAGAAGAATCTAAATATTTGGCATTGATAGCATTCTTTATTTTCTCGGCCAAAGCAGTATAATTTCCATAGTCGTCCTTTTGTCCTAATATTCTGGCAGTTTGAGCTAAAATACGGGCATCTGTAAAATAATAAAGAGAAGACGTAAGTTCTACCGGCGACTGGGATTTGACCGGGACCCAGTCTCCTAAGCCCCAAGTGGTCAGCCCGGATGGGCTAATATCTGTTATATGATCGACGTACCGTTTGATGTTGTCGTAGCAATCGGACAGCAATTTGGAGTCACCATAAAACAGATATATGTTCCAGGGAATAATGGCAATCGTACTTGTCCAGTCAGGACCGTTTGCCCATTGATATCCCCAACCGCAGGTGGGAATAATAGCAGGAAGGACGCCATTGGGCTGTTGTTCGTCCCGATGATCTGCCAACCATTTCTCATAAATGGTGATCCCATCAAAATTAAAAAGCCCTGTCTCTATATTGATTTGGGCATCCCCCGTCCATCCATTTTTCTCACGCTGAGGACAATCTGTCGGGTATCCGAATAAATTTGACAAATAAGAATTATTGGTAGCCCACCATATCTTATTAATCGTTGGGTTAGAAGAATTGATCTGTCCTACAGAAGGAACATCGCTGTGCATAAAGTATGCTGTCAGATTCTTTTCAGTAAGGTCAACAGACCTGTCACAGGTAACTTCAACATATTGAAACCCTTTATAATTAAAATGAGGCATAAATGTTTCCCTGCCTTTACCGCTTAATATGAAAATATCAGTTTGAAAAGGGTCTGTATCGTCAGTCGGGCGATAATGAACATCGATGTTGGATATATCAACTCTGCCATTGGGATATAATCTCTCACCATGCTTTAATCTGAAGGTTGTTCCTGCAGATCCCTCTATGCTAAATTCGCTTACCCCTGAGATATTTCTTCCTAAATCAAAGACATAAGTAGAGTCATTGAGTTTAGTAATACGCTTAGCCGGTATTCTTTCCACATTCCGGATCGGATACAAAGCCTGGGCTACAACATGCTGAGAAGGGGCTGGACGGAGTGATATTCCATTCCATTTGGAATCGTCAAAACCAGCAGTATTCCAACCATGTTGTTCTAACCTTGCATCATAATGTTCTGCGGTATAGATGCTGTTAAAGACAATCGGACCGGTAGAAGTCTTCCAATCACTCCCGGAAGAAACCGTTTCTACGGTTCCATCTTCGTAGGTAATACGGAGATCCATGCAAAATGCAGGACGCGCCCTCCAGGGAGCCTGATGAAAATACCAAACTGCAGTGGATTGGTGATTGTACCATCCATTCCCCAAGATCACACCGATTGCATTTTTACCTGTCTGCAATTGAGAAGTCACATCATAGGTAACGTAAAGATTACGCCTGTCAAAGCGAGTATACATTGGATCCAGACGATGATTTCCTGTTTTCTTTCCATTGAGATAGAGCTCATATAGTCCCCCGACTGCAATATAAGCCCGTGCTGATTTGACTTTTTTAGTAATCTCAAATGTTTTTCTAAAATAAGGGGCAGGTTTATAACTTTTATCTTGTCCATCCGAGATCCAGCTTCCTTTCCAGATACCGGTTTGCATAAACCCTGTTTCAAAAGCAGAAACGGAAGAAGAGGAAGATTTCCCGTCTATCCCCCATGTTTCAACTTTCCAGTAATATTTGGTGAAGGGTTTGAGGGCTGCACCAGAATAAGGAATAAGCATTTGATCCGATTTAATCTTTCCCGTATTCCAAACATTGCCATTCTCTTTCAGAATTTCCAGAGAATCAGTTCCCACCAAAATCTGATATGCTTTTTGCAGAGCCCCTTGGCGGGTATCTGCAATCTGCCATGAGAATCTTGGAGCAACGGCATCTATTCCTAACGGACGTTCCAGGTGCTCACATCGTAGATTTGTAATCTTTACACTGGAAGTAGAGTCGGCAAAGCTATTTAACCCACATCCTATTATTAGAACTATAATTCCAAAAATCTTTAGTTTCATGATTATTCCTACAGTTTTACACAAAATCATTACCTATGAATAGCAGTTATTCTGATATAAAGATACGAATTAAACAATATCTTAAAACGGCAACGAAGCGGAACGAATCATTTGAAGGAAACCCGACAATGATCAATTTTTCAATCATTTACACTTCAATTAATTAGCAAATTATGTGAGGTGAGAAAAGCAGAATTTGGCTTGTCAGATGAGTAATATCGATATATTTATAAAAAGAGAGGCTGTCCAATACTTATGGACAGCCTCTCTTCTTTATAGAAGTTTTAATAAACTACTTTGTCGGGGCAGAATCACCGGTTGCAGGTGCAGTAGCAGGAGCTGTTGCTGGAGCAGCAGGTTGGCTTTGCGGAGTTGCTGTCGGGAATTGAGGTGCCTGACTATTGTCTGTTGCATTCTGTACCTTTTCCTGAAGTTCAGATTTTTGAACCTTCCCTCTTGAAATTGTTGCACTTCCTGCAAGGCAAAGGATCAAAAGAAGTCCGGCCAGCACCCATGTTCCTTTTTCAAGAAAATCAGCTGTCTTCCTAACTCCCATAACCTGAGTTGAAGATTGAAAGTTTGAAGCTAATCCACCTCCTTTTGAATTCTGAACCAATACGATCAGAACAAGAAACACACAAACAATAAAAAGTACAATAGAGATAAGTGTATACATATTCCGGATTATTTAGTCATTAATTTTTTAATTTCTTCAATTTGACCAGCAAAGTAAACATTTTTTTCCGGAAATTTCAAACTTAATTTTTCGTAAGCCTCGATTGCCTGTTGGAAAAGTCCCTGTCGTATAAAAATGCGGGCAAGGGTTTCAGTAAATAGTTCATCATTGGGTTCTGTACTCTTCTCTGAAAGATCTGTTATTACATCTGACTGTACAGGCTGAGGACGAATAATCGGATTGGAGGTTAGAAAAGAATCGATAAGTTCTCTGCTTTTTTCTTTTTTAACTCTCTTTTTAGGTGTCTTGTTGCGATTAATATTTTGTACTAAAGAGGAAAGATCAGATAAAGAATGATTTTCGGTCTTCGGCATAACCTCCATTGGGTTTTCCTCGTCCAACATCATTAAATTATCATTTCCGACTGCACTGTTCTTTATATTCTGATCATCTGAAAGTTCAAGATTTGCAGTTTCTTTTTCCAAACTATAAACACTCCCTGTCAAATCAAGTTCAAGCAACCCGTTGATCGGCTCCTCAATCGGCATTGCCCCTTCTTCTTCCGAAACTTCACTTTTATCATCTTCGAGTAATTCAAAGAATTCATCAATAACCTGCTCAACCGTTTTTTTGTCCGGAAATAGCGAAGCTTTACGTGATTCTTCATCATGCAATAATTCAAAAAGGACTTTTCGGTCAGCGATAAAAGCAGCAGAATATTTCAACTGCTGGTTAAAACGCATATCTCCCGAATTGAAAAGAGCCTTTAAGTACAAGAGATGTCCGGACTGAAAGAATGGATACTTTTCAGTCAATAAACGAAAGGCATCAAGATCATTTGCCCCCAATGACTGAAAATCAAGCATCGATTGTATGAGAGTTTCCTTGTCCATTTTTACATTACCAGTTTGCTACTGATTTATTAAAGATATCATCTGTCAGTTTCTCAATAATATCTTTCGATAAGGTATTTTCCACGCTACTAATTATCTCGGTACTGGGGAAATCAGCATATGCAGAGAAAGAAGTATCGAAATCATTATCATGATTCTGATTGTTCACAAATTTAACTTTAATCGTTACAGTTAAACGGTTCATTGCAGCAATCTCATTCCCGGTAATTGCAACAGGCCTTACCTCATAGCCAATAATCTGTCCGGTGAATTCAAGGTCTCCCTTGTCTCTTTCCAGCCTCAACTTACCCATTTTAATCATCTTATCCTTGAGCGACTCGGTCAACTGATTGCTGAAGTTTGGATTAACAAGACTAGCCCTGTTAGGAAAATCTTCAACTCTAAATGTTTTAACAGAAGGGTCTATTGATGCACCGGAGAATGAATAACTCATTTTGCATCCCGAGAGAGTACCACAGACTGCAATAACCAATAAGCCCAGTAATAATCGGGGCATATGTTTTTTCAAAAGGTTGATCATATTCTGTAATTCTGTATTTTAATTAAATATCGTATTCTTTTATTTTTCGATAAAGTGTTCTTTCCGAAATCCCTAACTCTTCAGCCGCATATTTCCTTTTCCCCCCGTGTTTCTCCAATGCCTTCCGGATTAACTCAATCTCTTTATCCTCGATTGAAAGCGATTCTTCGACAAACTCTTCAGTATCCTGAATATTTTCATGAATCGGAGTGCTAATAATCGGAGTTATAACAGGTTTTGGCTGATCCGCAGGGGTGTATGAACCGGATTCATCCTGATATAACTTGTGAATGAGATGTGCATTCTCGGACCTTAGTCCAACAGAATCACTCCCATTTTTCAACATATCAAGAACCAGTTTCTTCAGGTCTGTCATATCTCTCTTCATATCGAAAAGCACCTTGTACAAGATTTCTCTCTCCGAAGAGAAACTTTGCTCTTCCTGTTTAGAATAGATCGCCGGTAATTGGCCTGCGTTATAAATCGGAGGCAAATAGACCTGAAGCGTTTCAGCACTTATTGTTCTGTTTTGTTCGATAATCGAAATTTGCTCCGTAATATTTTTTAATTGTCTGATATTCCCAGGCCAGGAATAATTTACAAGCACCTCCCTCGCACCTTCATCTAATCGAATGGATGGCATTCTGTATTTCTCTGCAAAATCCTGTGCAAATTTACGAAAGAGAAGCACAACATCCTCTTTCCGCTCCCGCAAAGGATGAATCCGGATTGGAACAGTATTCAAACGATAATAAAGATCTTCCCTGAATTTATTTTCACTGATTGCTTTAGGCAAGTCAACATTGGTTGCAGCAACAACACGAACATTCGTTTTCAAGACATTAGACGAACCAACCTTAATAAACTCACCTGCTTCAAGTACTCTGAGTAAACGAACCTGAGTAGATAATGGCAGTTCTCCTATTTCATCCAGAAATATAGTTCCATTATCAGCTACTTCAAAATAACCTTTTCGATCAGCAAGAGCACCGGTAAATGCACCTTTCTCATGTCCAAATAATTCCGAGTCAATCGTCCCTTCGGGAATAGCTCCGCAGTTCACTGCAATATATTTGCCATGCTTCCGTGCTGAAAATTGATGGATGATTTGTGGGAAAAATTCTTTACCAGAACCACTCTCTCCAGTGACGAGCACCGAGAGATCAGTAGGAGCTACCTGTACTGCAATCTCAATTGCCCGGTGTAATACATGGGCATTACCAATAATCCCGAATCTTTGTTTGATTTCCTGTATATCCATAATCTCCTCTTGCTTTTTGCTTGCAAAGTTAATCAAAAAGGTAAATGCATATATTTAATATAAACAAACCATTTTTTTAAAAGCTGAAAACTTATCTTTGTATAAGTTTCAATCTTCTAAAGTTATGAATTTTTTAGGAATCATCCCTTCCAGATATGCATCAACCCGTTTCCCGGGAAAGCCTCTTGTCGATATACTCGGTAAAAGCATGATTCAAAGAGTCTACGAACAATCATCCCTTGCACTTGACCATGTCGTAGTAGCAACAGACGATCAACGCATTTATGACCATGTAACAGGTTTTGGAGGGAATGTCGTAATGACTTCTTCTTCTCATCCGAGTGGAACCGATCGTTGTGCTGAGGCTGTCGAATTATATTCTTCGATGTCGGGAATGACGTTTGATGCTGTAATAAATATTCAGGGAGATGAACCTTTTATCCGTCCCGATCAGATTATCAGACTAAAAGATTGTTTCCTCCGCCCTGAAATTGACATTGCAACTTTAATAAGGCCTATTCATGAGACAACGGTTCTCTTTGACCCGAATAAGGTAAAAGCAGTAATTGCCGCCAATGGAGATGCTCTCTATTTTAGCCGTTCTCCGATTCCTTTTTTCAGAGGGAAAGAAGAAGCGGAATGGGTAAATTCGCATTCCTATTATCTCCACATTGGAATGTACGGATACAGGAATTCTGCATTGAAAAAAATTACGAATTTAAATAGAAGCCTTCTGGAAAGAGTTGAGTCTCTGGAACAGTTACGTTGGCTGGAAAATGGACTTAGGATTGCAACAGCCATAACTGAAGACGAAAGCTTTGGAGTTGATACACCGGAGGATCTTGCTCTGCTGATTTCAAAATTGAATACGGCAGGCAATATGGATTGATTAAATTTTAAAAGCAGAAGCCTATGAAAAGAATTCTACCCCCATTGACTTCTTTTAGTACTCTATTGATTATCTGTTCCCTAAACTGCATTAAAGCTCATTCAATGCAGGCGATTCGTTTTGACCAGCATCAACCGGAAGGATCAATAATTATATACAATCCTCTTCCATTGTCACCTGCAGAAAGAGATTCATTAGATTTCAAAAGTGCTAAAGCGGCTTTGCTTCATGGAAACAACCATTCCGAACATGCGCAGCAGGATATTTATATTTATCCCAATCCTCTCTTCGTGCAGAATCCTGAATTAACCATAAAGGCAGAAAAAGATATTTCTCTTGTAAGAATTACAAATATCATTGGAAATGAAGTCGCCAGGTTTAATTTCAAAAGTCAACAAAAGAACACTCTAACTTTCAGAATAAACTTTCAGAACAAAGGAATATTTCTCATCGACATTACTTTAATTGACAATACAAGGGTTGTGAAACGACTGATGGTAAAATAAAAGCGCCCTACGTTAAGGGCGCTTGCATGCATACCAAAAAACATAGACTTAAACCTTTTGGTCTATGATATCTTAAAATTTATTAATCTAAAACATACTGATACTCTTTCTTCAAAAGACGCGGGAAATAACAGGCAATAATACCTAAATCATCTTCTCCGTTTTTATCCTCTAAAGTGAGCTTCCGTTGATAGTCAAACTGAGTATCGTCAATCTTTCCATAATTCCGTTCATATTCAATTGTGGAATAAGAATTTGATACTTTTCTGACTCCCATCCCGGTACCATTACATGAATATTGGATCTCAAATCGATCAGTTTTTACAATATAATTCTTCCCTTTTTTTAATTGATCAATCGCGACAACAATCTCATGATTGCTTTTTTCATATTTTAAAATCCATGCCTTATACTCTTTACCATTAATAACAACAGGGTTTACAGACGGCGTTAACGTATAGTTTCCAAGCCATGTGTTACTATTGCCTGTAATCGTTGATGATGCAAAAAGCGTATTCGAAATGAGTGTTGAAAAGAACACTGCAATGGCAAATACGATTGAATTCAAACTAATGGTTTTCATTATTCTTAGTTTTTAGTTTAACCGTTCTTTGTGACTCTAAAAAACTTATAATTCATTTCCGGAAATGTTTGAGCTCAAATTCTTTTTATAAACTATACATATGACTTCACTTCCCCTTAAACGTTGCACTTTGAAGTGATGTTTTTTTGTTAAAAAATGTTAATTCATTACTCGATTATTGTTACCCACTGATTTAATTACACTTACAAGCTTACAACTTGTTACACTTTTTTCTTATCTGGAGTGTAATAATACTGGTCCATCATAGAATTCAGCCAAATTCATCCTACTTTTACCAAACATCTCCCCCACATGCCCTCCTGACAGGAGGGCAAAATACATCTCTCGATTCATCTTTTTCAGACGATTCGCTTTCCCTTGCATTGAATGCATCTAGAATTCCTTATTTTCAGCGAACTATCTATTTTTCTCCTCTCTGATTTATACAAAATTGAAGGAAAACCAATCATCAGGAATTGCTATTCGATATGATCTGCAGATCATATGTTTTGTTTATAAATAAATCATGGAAGAATCCAATGCATCTGTCTTTTTATAAATTTGCTGTTCCAAACAGAATTTCTTCACAAGAGGTGTAATTTTGCAAATATGCGTCAATTGGAATTACTAATACCGGCCAGAAATCTCGAGAGCGGAATACAGGCTATTAATCATGGTGCAGATGCACTATACATCGGATCTCCCAGATTTGGGGCCAGATCAGCTGTGGGAAATCCTGTATCCGATATTGAAATGCTGACGAAGTATGCTCATCAATATAATTCGAGAGTATATATTACACTCAACACCATTCTTTTTGATCATGAACTGGAAGATGCACAGAAGCTAATTTGGGAGCTTTATGAGGCAGGTGCTGATGCATTA
>JAUZOB010000142.1 GCA_030706665.1 Bacteroidota bacterium | reverse complement strand
CTTAGGAGCCGGTGCCGGAGCACAGGTTACAGCCCGTGGTGTATACTCTGACATATTAAGACTTGCAGAAACGTTATAGGACTTTCGGTGTTGAAAGGATAACTTGTTTTTTGAAGAAGGACAAAATCGAAATGATTAGTGATTTTAGAATTCAAGGAGCTGTTCATTAAACGTATTCGCAATCGATCGTATTAAGATTACGAATGTGGGAACATGCTTCAATAAAGAATAAACAAGAAAGTATTGGATTCTGAAAGGAATTCCAAAGATAAATGATGATGCTGAAACCTACAATAAGTAAGTTTCAGCATCATCCATTTATCTTTGGGATTCCTTTCAGAATCCAACACTTTCTTGTTTATTCTTTATTGAAGCATGTTCCTACATTCGTAATCTTAATACGATCGATTGCAAATACTTTTAATGATCAGCTTCTTGAATTCTAAAATCACTAATCATTGTGATTTTAGAATTCTTTAAAAAAACAAGTTATCCTTTCAACACCGAAAGTCCTATAACGTTTCTGCAAGTCTTAATATGTCAGAGTATACACCACGGGCTGTAACCTGTGCTCCGGCACCGGCTCCTAAGATTACCAGCGGATTATCGCCATAAGACTCCGTATAGATTTCAAAGATAGAATCAGCACCCCGAATCTCACCCATTGTTGACTCCTTAGGTACAGCAACGAGTTTCACCTCAAGAGTCCCTTTCTCAGCATCCAATTCACCTACATATCGAAGCACTTCTCCCGGATTTAATGCTTTCTTACGCTTATCGAACCAATCATTCAACTCTTGTTCGCGTGAGAAGAATTCATCCACAGTGATTCCATTCCTCATTCCGGGAGGGATCAAACTCTCTATCTTTACTTCCTCAAACTCATTTTTCAGATCAATCTCCCGGGCAAGGATCAGAAGTTTACGCCCTACATCATTCCCCGACAGGTCTTCACGGGGATCAGGTTCGGTAAAGCCTTTCTTCACCGCATCGAGAAGGATAGAATAGAATTCACGATCCGACTCGGAATATTGATTAAAGATATAACTCAAAGTCCCAGAGAACACCCCACGGATTCGTTGAATCCTGTCACCGGAAACATGCAACAGTTTTATGGTATCGATCAATGGAAGACCTGCCCCTACATTGGTTTCATAAAGGAAAGTACGTTGCTTCTTTTTCAAGATCTTACGCAATGAGGAATAAAAGGCATACTCACGGGTATTGGCATGTTTATTGGAAGCGACAATATCAAAGTTACTTTCTGCAAACAACGGATAGAAATCAACCAGTTCTTTGCTGGCAGTATTATCAACGACCACAACATTTTCAAGATGATGCTCTTTTGCAAAAGCAATGATCTCTTCAACTTTATAATTCTGCTTTCCTTCGGTGAGTAATTGTTGTTTCCATTCCTTATCCAACCCATTTGCCGATAATACCAATCGTTTACTATCAGCAATGGCGACCAGATTCAGTTTCAAGTTTCTCCTCTCAAATACTCGTTCGCGGGTATTGATTATCTGATCAATTAAAGCACTTCCGACATTCCCTTTCCCGAACAGCAGAAGATTCAATTTACGAAAAGCTCCGAATATATGACCGTGAATTACATTAACGGCCTTCTTCAGATCTCTGACATCGATAACCAACGAGATGTGTTCTCCGTTGATTGTATTATTCAACAAATAAATCCGGACACCGTTTCGGCGCAGAGCCCCATATGACTGATCCAGAAAATTCAGATTTTTCCCAATCACCGATACGACTGCAACGTCAGTGTTTATGCCAATTTCACTAATATCTAACAATTCAATTTCACGTGCGAATTCATTGCTTAATATAGTTCTTGCTTTTTCTGCATTTTCCTGATCGACGATAAAACCAATCCCTCTTTCAGATGAAGCTTGCGATATTATTCTTACACTGATTCCTTCGCGGCTCAAAGCACTGAATATTCTTCCGTCGATACCAACCCGGCCTAGTAGTCCGCGACCTTCAATACCAATCAATGCGACTTTTCGAATGACCGACACAGCCTTGATTCCCTTTCCGCTTCCCTTATCGTTGATCAAAGTTCCGGAGCCTTCAGGATTAAAAGAGTTTAGAATTTTAATCGGTATCTTCTTTTCGACCAAAGGAAGGATCGTTTTTGCATGCAATACATTGGTTCCAAAATTAGCCAGTTCATTTGCTTCCCTATAAGAAAGGGATTGTATGATCTGTGCATCAGGCACTAATTCCGGATTTGCGGTATAGACTCCATTAACATTCGTCCAGTTCTGTACTTCTTCGGCATCAAGAAAACTGGCAAGCAGAGTCGCAGAGTAGTTACTTCCGTTTCTTCCCAAAGTTGTAGTCTGATTCTGTAAATTTGAACCGATGAACCCTGTTACAACTTCGATGGTATCGGGTTTGGCGTCTTTAAAATACTCTTTGACGTTCTTTTCGGAAATATCTAATAAAACAAGTGCGCTCCCATATTTCTCGTCTGTTTTAATCAGTTTGCGGGAATCGGTGAAGCGCACATTAAATCCTCTCTCGGCAAGTAATCGGGCTGCTGTTTTACAACTCAACAACTCACCATAGGCCAATAAGCGATCTTTTATCTTCAGACTATATTCACCAAGTAGGGAAACACCTTCCAATAACTGTTCGATTTCCTGATATTCATTTTTAAAATCCAGTGCAGAAGAAGGGAAAGTCTGATAAGCAAAGAACTTTTTCAGATTCGAACGAAATTCTTCACCCCGGGCAGCCGCTTCAAGCAAAGCCTCTAATTCGTTGGTCGAGTTACCTCTTGCAGAAAACACAATAAAGATTTTTCCTTTCACTGCTTCCCGACTGATAATATCTAATGCATTTTTCAAGGCATCACCGTTAGCCAGTGATTTCCCTCCAAATTTTAATACTTTCATAATTCAATTATTTTTCTTTTCCACCCAATTCGAAGGCAAGGTATTATATGCCATTTATCGTATCCAAAGTTACCGTCTCATCCCGTTTCTCTGACTTATGGTCAAATATAGGGAATAATAAGTTTGTTAACTGATCAAATTCTATAAGAAATGCATCATGTCCATGTATCGATTCAATTTCAAGGTAATCTGCATCTTTACCCAATTCGATCAATTTGTAAAATGTATTATGATTTTCTTCGGGAACAAAGAAAAAATCCGAATCGATCCCTACTATAACAATACGAGCTTTAATTCTTTTTGCTACATCTTCAAAAGAGCCTCGTCCTTTCGTTATATCAAGAGTGCTTAATAGATTAGTCATCAATCGGTAGGCCTCAATGGTAAATCTGTCTTTAAGTTTCTCTCCATGATGATAAAGCCAACTCTCGATATTATACATGTTTCTTTCTTTATTCCAGGCTCTATTGAACTTTGATTTTAAAGATGCAGGAGTGCGGTAAAACATCATTGCCATCATACGGGCGTCATGGAGAGGGTCTTTGGAATTTTCCAGAATCTGTAACTGGACACAATTATGAGCGATAATCCAGTCTGTTGCTTTCCAATCGGCAGCTACCGGAATTATTGTTTTTACAAAATCGGGGAATAATACAGCTAATTCCCAACAGACTCCCCCTCCGAGTGAACCCCCAATGGCAAAGTCTAATTGATGGACCCCTATTTGTTTTAGCACATTGACAAAGAGCGTGGCAATATCTCTTATCGTAAAATCGAAATATCGAGGTTGAAGGTTTTCTGGCTTTTGGTCGTATCCATTACCTGGAATATTAATGCCGATAACCGTATAATAATTGGTATCAATCAGTTTATCCGGACCAATAATTCCATCCCACCATCCGCCTTCGCCTGTCACTTTTGAGTTACCCGTCAACGCATGACAAACTAATACCGTTGGAGAAGAACTATCTAATCCCGGTCCGAAAATCTGATAAGATAATTCCAGCCGAGGATAAAGTGCTCCGGTAAAAGTTGTATAGTTTCTTACTTCAGTATATTTAAGCTCATCTCTCATTATTCATTTGCTTTACTTTTTCGCTCGGATTAAGTACGGAAACAGTAGGAATTTTGTTGTATACCCCTGAAAATAATAGCGTTTATCCTACTGAATCCGTCCTTTCACCTCAATAAATCAAACTAAAACTATACTTTTAACTAACAATTCAGATTCAATCATCATTTCTAATCGCTTCAACGGAATCATTGTTCCAGGCTCCTTTTCAAATTATTAAAATTTGAAATCCCGACAGAGCTGAACTAGCTTCAATCTACCGATAAGAAATTCATAAGCCATGCATTAGATTTTAGCAAAAGCCTGTTCAAGATCTGCTTTCAAATCTTCAATATCTTCAATCCCGACAGAAAGACGAATCAAGTCTTTAGTGGTCCCTGTAGAGATCTGCTCCTCGTCGCTAAGCTGCTGATGAGTTGTACTTGAGGGATGGATAATTAAAGATTTGGTGTCGCCAATGTTCGCAAGAAGAGAGAAAACCTGTGTTTCGCTGACAACAGTTTTAGCAGCCTCATATCCACCTTTAAGTCCGAAAGTCAAGACTCCGCTTTGTCCTTTAGGCAGGTATTTTTTAGCAAGTTCATATGAAGGATGCGTTTCAAGTCCCGGATAATTTACCCATGCAACAAGCGGATGTTTTTCAAGCCAATGTGCAAGTTCCAGTGCATTATGATTATGTTTTTCAAGACGAATAGGCAAAGTTTCCAATCCCTGGATGATTTGGAAAGCATTAAACGGACTCAATGCACCCCCTAAATCACGCAAGCCTTCCAATCTTATTTTATGAATATAAGAAGCTGCACCGAGTGTTTCATAATATACCAATCCATGATAACCTTGAGAAGGTTCGGTGAATTCAGGGAATTTACCATTCGCCCAATTGAATTTACCGGCATCAATGATCGCTCCGCCAAGAGAGTTCCCCTGTCCGCCAATATATTTGGTCAATGAGTAGATCACGATGTCTGCACCATAATCTATTGGTCTGAAAAGATATGCTGTAGGAATTGTATTATCAACCAAAAGCGGAACATCGAAGCTGTGTGCGATATCTGCAATGGCTTTAACATCCAATACATTCAATTTGGGGTTCCCGATTGTTTCGATAAAAACAGCACGGGTATTTTCCTGGAACGCTTCAGTGAAGTTCTTCGGATCAGTAGGATCGACAAAAGTCGTAGTGATGCCAAATCGTGGTAACGTCGTATTCAGAAGGTTCCATGTTCCGCCATAAAGATGGCTGGATGCTACGATATGGTCTCCTGCTTTTAAAAGAGTCAATAATGCAGAAGAAATTGCTGCAGCACCTGAAGCAAAAACAGCAGCTCCGATACCTCCCTCTAACGCAGCCAGACGTTGTTCCAAAACATCATTCGTCGGATTGTTCAAACGGGTGTAGATAAACCCTAACTCTGCAAGTGAAAAACGATTTGCAGCTTGTTCTGCATCACGAAATACATACGATGTGGTCTGATAAATCGGAACGGCACGGGCTCCTTCTGTACGTGTTACATCATGTCCTGCATGTAATGCATCTGTCGAAAATTGATAAGTTGTACTCATAACGTTTTAATATTTTAAAGTTTATAAATGTTTTCTGTTGTTTTTATCCTAAAAAAAAGCCCCTTCTGCTTTTTATGCAGAAGGGGCTCAATATTTTATTAAATTATTCTTTTAATCATTGCTTGGCCTTCTGCAAAATACGACACATCGACATCATCATACACATGGACATCGACATTATCATACACATCATCATATTTTGCTTAAGACTCTTCATTGTTCTAAATTTTATTTTTACATCATTCGTATTAAAAAAAATCCCCCGTCATTTTCTGACGAGGGATTGAAATATCTTTAGATTGATTTCAGCATAAACTACCCCCGCCAGTTCCTTTCCGGCATCATCATAGTCATATGCATCATCATTCGCTTCATAATCGTTGATTTATTTTCAGCAAATCTAATACGTTTCTTCCTTATGCGAAAGAAAACATGCAATATTTTTCACAAAAATTACTCACACCACAAGCAAACCACTACAAATCTGACTCTTAGAAATATTAATTCAATGTAAACAAACTGAATTAATCTTTCTAAGAAAAAATTCAACTGCCGATATCTACTTAAATCCCCCCATCCTTACCAAATTTATATACTACGAAGAAAAAAATTATCGGAACTCATTAAATCTATCACAAATAAGTTATAAATTTAAGGAAGTTCTATTCCAAACAACAACCTAAAAATAAAAGCCATGAAAAAGTCTGGACGTAAATCAAGAAAGAAACCGAGTCCTAACGGAGTCTTATATTCTATTTTTATCGCCGCAATTATTTTTATGATCCTTGTCATTTGGTTAATAAATGCTTCGTGATTCGAATTCCTATTTTCGATAACAGGAATATTGCTTTTTTATTCAACAGATAGAACAAATATGATTTTTTGTTGTTGATAAGGGCTAAATTAGTAACCGTTGAGATTAACAAAACTAAATATTAAAAACATGTTAGAATTAAAAGGTAGTAAAACAGAACAAAACCTGTTAAAAGCATTTGCAGGAGAATCGCAGGCACGTAACCGTTATGAATTTTTCGCGAAAGTGGCAAAAGAAGAAGGCTATGAACAAATTTCAGCAATATTCCAACAGACTGCGACACAAGAGAAAGCTCATGCAAAGCGTTTCTTTAAATTTCTTGAAGGAA
The DNA here is from genome assembly GCA_030706665.1 of Bacteroidota bacterium. GTDB lineage: Bacteria > Bacteroidota > Bacteroidia > Bacteroidales > Prolixibacteraceae > JAUZOB01. The sequence continues at coordinate 1,671 of JAUZOB010000142.1, read as the reverse complement.
ATCTGACTGAAATTACAGCAACATATCCTGCAGGGAGAATCGGGACAACCGTTGAGAACCTGAAAGCATCAGCTGACGGAGAAAATGAAGAGTGGACCGATCTTTATCCTGAATTTGCGGCAATCGCAGAAGAAGAAGGGTTCGTGAAGGTAGCTGTTGCATTCAAAGCAATTGCACAGGTTGAAGCACGTCATGAAAAAAGATATCGTAAGCTTCTTCAGAATGTCGAAGAGAATAAAGTATTCCAGAAAGATGAAGAAGTAGAATGGGTCTGCAGAGAATGCGGCTTTGTTCACAAAGGCAAATCTGCACCCAAGAATTGCCCTTCATGCCTTCATTCGCAGGCATATTTCGAAGTTAATTCTGAAAATTATTAATAGCAACAATTCTGTAGGATCAACGATCCCGTTTGGGGAGTGAGAAAATCAATCTATCTTTATCGTAAATTTTACGTCCCCATTCAAAAGAGGTTGTCTTGAAAGTCAAATTGATTTTAGAGACAGCCTCTTTTCATAAACCACAGTGCCATATAAATTGTCTGCTCTCTTTGATTACCTTTGCAAAAAAAATCGATATACTAAGTGATTCATCTACCTTCCGATTTCGAAAAACGAATGCAGCAGCAACTGGGGAATGACTTCGATTCTTTTGTCCGGTCGCTTGATACCCCGTCACCGGTTAGCATTCGGATTAACCCTTATAAAACAGATAAGATCCCTGATTTAACCCGTGTACCATGGAGTACCACCGGCTTCTATCTGCCTGCACGTCCTTCATTCACTCTCGATCCGTTGTTTCATGCAGGGGTATATTACGTTCAGGAGCCCAGCTCTATGTTCGTAGAACAAGTTCTCAAACAACATTCAGAACGTGAAACCGGACGCAGAATACTTGATTTATGTGCAGCTCCCGGAGGAAAATCCACTCATATTTTGAGTCTTATCGGAGCAACAGACCTACTGGTCAGCAATGAAGTAATTCGGCAAAGAAGCCAGATCTTAGCAGAGAATGTCAGCAAATGGGGACAACCCAATAACATAGTAACATGCAATGACCCTTCGGCATTCGGGAAACTGAAAAGTTTTTTCGACATCATCCTGATCGATGCTCCCTGTTCCGGAGAAGGGCTTTTTCGACGTGATGCCAAAGCAATGGATGAATGGTCAGTTGATAATACCCGTTTATGTGCCCAACGCCAACAGAGGATCATTGCAGATGTTTGGGATTCACTTTCCGATAACGGCATCCTTATATACAGCACCTGTACTTATAATCCGGGGGAAAATGAAGACAATCTTCAATGGATCTCTCAAAATTATGATGTTGAATTTCTGTCTTTGGAGATTCCTGCTGAATGGGGAATCCATGAAATAAGAAAAGGTGAGTGTGTCGGATATAGCTTTATGCCTCACCGGACACAAGGGGAAGGATTCTTCCTGTCTGCTATCCGGAAACGAGGATCCGAACTTCGTGCAAATCCATTTAAAGATAAAAGGCCTGTTTATTCTTTGGCCGACAAGAAATACCGGTCAGAGGCTGCATCGTGGCTCAGTCAATCCGATGAATATACACTTATTCAGAAAGAAGACACACTTTATCTTTTCCCCGAAGAGATGCTCCCAGTCCTGAATACACTGAATAAAATCCTTTATCCGATAAAGACAGGCACAT
>JAUZOB010000141.1 GCA_030706665.1 Bacteroidota bacterium | reverse complement strand
TAAATTTTGGGTAACAATTCTTAAAGCAATCCAGTATTAACTAAAGTTGCTGGTGTAAAAATTAACATTGCTTAACATTTATTGTGAAAAAAGCATTAATTTAACATGGAATAACGGAGGGTGAGAAAGCAGTTGTAAGAACATTCGGAATAAGAATCTCAAAACATTTTTTCATTAATAGATTTCGTGTAGGGGGAATGATTAAAATGCAATTTATTGTGAATCAGAAAATAGCATAGTATTAACCCTGAATTAGAATTGGGGTCTTTATCAAACCTTAAATTTGATCTAAATGAAAAGAAAAAGAAGTTTCATTGGGTGTTTGCGGAAGCTGACGCTTTTGTGTACACTATTTATCGGAGTGGGAGCCGTTGCTTTTGCTCAAAAGATAACGATTAAAGGAACGGTTAAAGATGTTGATCAAGCTACTCTTCCCGGCGTATCTGTTTTTGTAAAAGGGACGACTCTTGGCACCGTTACAGATAATGACGGCAAATATTCAATTGTTGCTGATTCGAAAGCTACTCTGGTCTTTACTTTTATTGGCATGGAAACTTTATCAGTTCCTGTAAATGGGCAGAGTGTTTTGAATGTTCAGATGAGGATGGTTGGCAAACAAGTTGAGGAAGTTGTAGTAACAGCTTTAGGTTTAACCAGAGCCAAAAGAGCACTCGGATATTCGCAAGAACAAATAAAAGGGAATGAACTTGTTCAGTCTATTGCCCCCAATGTTCTGGATGCCATCAGCGGTAAAATGGCCGGTGTAAATATCACTGCTCCGAATGGTGTATCCGGAGGTACGACAAGAATAATCATTGACGGAGAAAATTCCATACTGGGAGATAACCAACCTCTCATTATTGTTGACGGCATGCCAATGGCAAATGAAATTTCCAGCTCGGCTGCTGATGTTACCGCTCCTAAGGACTGGGGGAGTGCCATCAACTTAATTAACCCGCAAGATATAGAGAGCATGAGTGTATTGAAAGGACCTGCTGCTGCTGCTCTATATGGAGGACGAGGCGCAAATGGCGTTATTCTGATTACTACTAAAAAAGGGATTCTCAGAAAAGGGATTGGTGTTGAATACAACTTCGATTATAAAAATGTTGAGCCTTACCGGTATCTCAAGATGCAAAATGAATATGGCACCGGTGGAATGGTATCCCTAAATGCCCCGCAATATCAAAAGGATGGCAGTGGAAATCCCAGGTTATCCGATGGATGGACACAAATGTATGTGGATCAGAATACCGGTACGGGCCCTTATGGCGTTGATACGTGGAATCAGGTAAGTTGGCCGGGCGCAGGTATTTCCTGGGGACCCAAAATGAATGGGACAATGCTTAAATGGTGGGATGGGAGTACAAGAGCAGATGTTCCTCAACCCAACAATCTTAAGTCTCTTTATCAAAATGGAATGCAAGCTTCGCATAATGTTGCCGTTTCGGGCGGAAACGAATTTAGTAGCGTACGAGCATCTTATACGCGCTTGGATAATACAGTCATCTTCCCCAATACTAATTACAGTCAAAACACCTTTAATTTAGGGGCTAGTTTCCAACCAAGCAAACAACTTAACATACAAGCGAATGTTTCCTATTTTGCAAGAGATTACCATAATGCTCCTGCCCTTGGGAATGATGATGGAGCTTCATGGCAAAAAAGACTACTCTACAATGTAGGGCGTAACTACCAGGGAGACGAACTCAAAATTTATAAAAATAACGATGGTTCTCGTCATGATTTATCAGCAATGCCCTGGTTAGGAAATAATGTTTACCAGCTGTGGAATATAATGGAAAACAACTCATGGCAATATAGTCGAAAACTCATCGGGTCGATTCAGGCAAATTATAAAGCTACCGATTATTTAGATTTTATGTTCCGTGGCAGCATCGATAATAACAACAATGAGACTCTAACCGAGAATAGTCCTATCGATGCCTTGGGTGTTACGGGTGGATCCTATTCACACGGACTGATAAGAGACTATGCGCATAATTATGATGGATTGATAACTTTACACAAGGAGAATATTCGTGACTCTCAGATAGATGCCAAACTATCTTTTGGGGGAACGACTTTTCGCAGATCCGCATATACTATATCTGCTGCTACACCCGGTACACCTTTTGCTGTCGCCAACTATTATTACTTTGCAAATTATACAGGGATAACACAAAGCAGTCAGATTCCATCGGAAGTGTATTATGACAAGAAAATGAATTCCTTATACAGTTTCATCAATCTCTCGTATAAGAACTTCCTTTACCTGGATATTACAGGAAGAAATGACTGGTCTTCCACTCTTCCTGCAGGGAATGAGTCTTATTTTTACCCCTCCTTTACGGGAAGTTTCATTTTCTCCGAAGTTTTAAAACTTCCGGAATTTATAAGCTTTGGTAAATTGAGGGCAGCTTGGGTTCAAGGAGCTACCGACACAGATCCATACAAGATAAACCTTGTTTATCCGACGGGTTCTTTTGCCGGGGAGCCTACATCCAGCTTGAATTCTTATATCCCCGCATTGCATTATAAACCTCAAATTAATAAAACAGCAGATTTCGGGATTAATTTAGGATTCTTGCAAAACCGCTACAACTTAGATGTCCGTTATTATAAGGGACGGTCTTCCAATCAGATTTTCAATTCTCCTCTTCCTGCATCCTCAGGTGTAACTTCGGCTGTGATAAGTAGTGGCGTTCTAGATAATTCAGGACTGGATATAACCGTCAGAGGAAAAATTATCTCCATTCCTGCATTTAAATGGGACATGAGCATAAATTATTCTCACAATAGCAATCGTCTTATTTCTCTTTCACAAGGAGTTGATCGCGTAGATATGGCGAATCTATGGGGAAATAACGGTGTTTACATTTCAGCCCTTGTAGGTCATCAATTAGGTTGTATAATGGGCTATGACTATGTGTATGATTCCAAAACCCATCTACCCATACTTCAGGATGAAGCGATGCTTGCCAAAAACGGGTTCCCGGCTTCCATGAAAGGAACAATGTATGAAACTACCCAATCAAGTGGAAAAATGGGGATTATTGGTAATGCTACTCCAAAATTCAGAGGTGGAATGACCAATACCTTTACTTTTAAAGGCGGAATCTCTGTATCAATGCTGATTGATTGTAGAGTAGGCGGTCAAATTTGGTCGGGATCTTATGCAACTTTGATGCAACAAGGCCAAGGAGTTGCAACATTGAGAGAGAGAGACGGCGGTGGATTACCTTATACTACCCCCGACGGGACTCAAACTAAATGGGGTGTTATTCTTCCGGGAGTTTATCCTGATGGAACCGTTAATACTACTGTTGTTCACTATTATTATAAATATATGCAGTATGGAGTTTGGTCGAGTGGCCCTGATGGTAGTAACTGGATTCACAGTTCTGGAGTATTGACTGACACCTGGTTTAAAATGAGGGAATTATCGATCAATTATATGTTGCCCGATAATTTGGTCAAGAAGACAAAAGTCTTTCAATCAGCTTCTGTTTCGCTTGTGGGAAGAGATCTGTTTTACATCTATAGCTCATTACCTGCCAATATCAATCCGGAAGGGGTGAATGGCGCCGGTAATGCTCAGGGGATTGAATTTGGATCTTTGCCAAATTGTCGCACGTTAGGCTTTCAGGTGAGATTATCTTTCTAAAAAATGCAGATAATAATACATCAATTATTTTCTATATTAAAATCAAACAATATGAAACAGTTAAAAAAAATATCTATATATGTGATTGGCGTATTCCTGCTATTTAATTCTTGTACTAAAGATTTTGATACAGTGAATACAAATCCTGCTTCACCTAAAAGTACGACAATTGCACCTCTTGTAAACGGAATTGAAAGTACTCTCTTCCTGGGTTGGCAAGAACAGGCCTCTATCCTGAACGACTGGTATTATTCATCTACGCAATTGGCAGGAGAAACCTCTCTTTCCGGTTATCTAATGGTAAGTGGCGCAAGTGAAATCTGGAATGGATATTACAGCGCCCTGCAAAATATCAATCAGGTTCAAGCCCTGATCAATGCAGCCACTGATAAAGAAGCTTATAATAATATTCAGGCAATTCTCAATACGTTAAAAGCGTATAAAACTTTTCGGGTTACCGACCAATTTGGGGATATCCCTTATTCCAATGCAGGAAAAGCTTTTACAGGTAATATTGCAGACAATCGTCCTACTTATGACAAACAACAGGATATCTATAAATCGCTGTTGGAAGACCTGAATTGGGCAGTCACGAATATTAATACTGATGCAAGCGCTAAAACGGCCCAAGGGAATCCCTTTGCTAACTTAGGGTCATATGATGTCCTTTTTGGTAATGATATGACAAAGTGGAAAAAATGGGCTAATTCCTTACTCCTTCGATATTCTCTACAGCTTGCAGAAAAAGATCCTGCTACCGCTGCAAAATATGCAACAATTGCATTTACTGCCAATACTTTTATTGACGATGGCGCTGATGTAGCTCTTTGGCCTGCAAAACTTGGTGGTTATGATATTCAAAGCAGAATTTGGTCTTTTGGTAGTGGTGGAACCGGATATGTACGGATCAGTACAACTTTCTGGAATTTAGTAGCCGACGGAACTAATCCTTCGCAGATCTTTGATCCAAGGGCTTTCGTTTTTGCCCAACCCAATGCTGCCGGTACATGGGCACCTTATCTGATTGGGAGTACCGTAGGCGACAAGGTTAATCCGTATGATTATTCGATGACTGCAGGTAGCCCTCAAAATATGCATGGCTGTCTTTATTCCCCAATCAATTATTGGTTGGTACGCGACGAACACTATATTCCGGAATTGATCATGACTTCTTCCGAAACTCATTTCCTGAAAGCAGAGGCTTATTTAAGAGGAATTGGGGTGACACAGAGCACCGCCAATGCCAATTCAGAATATCAGGCTGGCATTACTGCTTCTGTGAATTTCTGGTATAGTATTGCGAAGAACACGAATACTACTGAGTCTCCCTGGAACACGGTACAACCTTTAACATTCACGCCTGCACAGTTAACAGCATTGTTGGCTCATCCAAAGGTTGCATTCACAGCTTCCGCCAGCGACAATCTTAAGAAGATTTATGCTCAGGAATGGTTAGATAGTTTCAGACAGCCTTGGTTGGCATTTAATCTTTGGAGAAGAACAGGATTGACTCCTGTCGATCCGAATAGTACTCCGGGTACGGCTTATACGACCTTGTATCGTCTTCCTTATCCACAGGATGAAGCCGTTAATAATACCGATAATTATAACGCACAACTCGCTACGATGGGTGGAGTTAACAGTACCAGCGTTAAAGTTTGGTGGATGAAATAGTTTTTTGTTTTAAGTTATATAGAGCAAAGGCACTCATTTGGGGTGCCTTTGTTTATTTTGTGCTATAGATGCTGATAACGATTATAGTTATGGGGTGATTTTACTCTTTTCTTAGAAATCTATAAACAACACCGGCGGCCATTGCTCCAAGAATCGGGATTAGAATAAACAGCCAAAGTTGAGTTAAAGCCCAATCGCCTACAAATAGTGCCTGGCTTATACTTCTGGCAGGGTTAACGGAAGTATTGGTTACCGGAATACTAATTAAATGGATTAGTGTCAAGGCAAGTCCGATTGCAATTCCTGCAAAACCTTTGGGTGCTTTTTCATCAGTAGCACCCAGTATGATTATCAGGAACATAAAGGTCATTACAAATTCAGTAACCAACGCGGCTAACATACTGTAATTCCCCGGAGAATGTGCTCCATAGCCATTCGCAGCAAAATTGCCAATAGCAGAACCGTTTCCTGTCGCGATAATATAAAGCACTGCAGCTGCTACAATCCCACCGAGTATTTGCGAAATGACATAAGGCAGAATTTCTTTACCGCTAAATCTGCCTCCTGCCCATAGACCCATTGTAACAGCCGGATTTAGATGAGCACCGGAAATATGACCCAAAGAATAGACAATTGTTAAAACTGTTAATCCGAAAGCTAAGGCTACACCCACAAGTCCAATCCCTACATCCGGAAATTTGGCTGCCAATACTGCACTTCCGCATCCCCCTAATACGAGCCAAAAAGTACCAATAAATTCAGATACATATTTTTTCATTGTTTCTCCGTTTTTCTATTCCTACTCGTATGGCTTTTCGGTTCCGCCCCGTTTTTTTGAGTGGGGACTGGTCTCCACTATTATATTTTCTGTCAAAATGAGCGGTCGGTCTTGGGTATTTACAAACCACTTCCCCAGACAGTTCTGATTGTAAATACGATAAAATTAATTGTACGTTGCCTGATAAGGATATACAAACATCTATCAGATCAAAAATGTGTTCTGCTTAAAAAATGAAGGAATTGTATCATATCATTATAGAAAAACCTCGTTAATGAGTTCCAATGTAAATTTAGAAGTTAGAAGCACCAGTATCCCACCACAAGCGGGTCGCAATATCGTCTTTTGCGCCAGTTCCCATTTTTGATACAGCATCTGCAACACCAGCAGCATTATTTTTTCTTTCAGAATCAACAAATGGCATTCTCTTGATAAAATCGTTTGGTGCGATAATTCCCCAATCGGCATTACTATCGTTCTTCGCATTGTAAGGCAACTTCGGATAACCGGTTCTTCTAAAGTCGACCCAAGATTCCAAAGAATTAGTGAAATTGTTGATCCATTTCTGAGAAATGATCTTTTCCAATTTCAATTCCGGAGAAACTGCCTCATTCCATGCAACCGTTATTGTAGAACGTGTTGTAAAGTTATTCCTTGAGTCCTTTGGATCTATATAGTCAATCGGTTTGCTGGTAGCATCGGCAAGATAAGTATCGACTCCAGTGGCTTTCCAATCTTCGAATGATAATCTGACTCCGGTTTCATAGTCTTCTTTTGCATTGCCTGCATCCTTCCAACCCCTAAGAGCAGCTTCGGCGTTGAGAAAACAGACTTCTGCAGCTGTCATGTATCTTCTGGTTGTTACAGAATTAAAGCTGTTTGCAATCTTTGAGAAAGCAAGTCTCTGATCTTTCGCATCCAGATAAGCACCACTACGGATACCTTTGTATGGATAGTCCGGGTGTTCAGGATACAAAGTATTGTCTGTAGCCGGCTGGAAGAATGAAGAGATTCTGTTGTCTTTTAATCCAATTAAAAATGATTCCATAGCTGCATCCATACGGGTATCATCCCAATTGAAGCAAATCTGTGCAATCGGCAAAATATTCCCATTTAAATTAACTGAGAAGTTATCAGCATTGGTAGTGATTAATCCGGCCGGATCGCTCATTGCCTTTTCTCCCTGTGTTTTTGCAACAGAAGGAGCCACTTTGGAGATACGGATAGCCAGTCTTAAACGCATAGAGTTTACAACTTTCATCCATTTGACAACATCACCGTTGTAGCTGGTATCATATTTCTTAAAATATTCATAGGTTTTGTTTGCTTTGAAAACAGCTTGAATTGAATCTAACTCTGTAAAGAATCTGGTGTATAAGTCTGATTCTTTATCATACAAGATAGTCGATCCGGTAGAACCGTAATTGGAATAAATAACCGGTCCGTGATAGGCTGTCAATTTAGACATGGCAAGTATTTGTATAAATTTGCCCCAGTTGGCAAACATAGGTAAGTTATGACTCTTTGCTATACCTATTACATGTTCTGAAGGAGCTATAACATAAAGAAAAACATTATCCCAATATGAGTTCCATGTGATGTAATAAGTAGTATTATTTACACCGTTGAGAAATGGAGTGGGGGTGGCCAGCTGTCGGGTAAAACTATCATCAACCAGGTTTTCCGAGATTTGATTTCCAAAAAGGTGGTAAAACATATTAGAATAAGAAGAGCCAAAATACAAATCGAAGTAGCTATTTACAGGATTTAGGTTGTCTGGATCTTCTGCAGCATCGTGGGTTGCACAGCTATTTAAAACGCAAAGAAAAAGAATTGCAATTATTGTTTTTTTCATGTTGCAAGTGTTGTTGTGGTTTTTGTTTCGGTTAACTTAGAGTTTTATGTATGTTGATATTATTCATTCATAAGATCTTAGGATAGATTGTTTTGAGAATGGAATTTGGAATTATCATTTCAATTATTAATTACTTTCTTTGTTTGCGGTTTTACTTATAATCACAGATTAAATCAATAATATTTTCAGTAATAGCATCAAAATTGGTTTAAATTTCAAAATTATAATTCGATTCGTTTAACAAATTACCGATAAAGTAATTTATTCTGCAAATAATTACAAGTAATAATAATGAGAGTTTTGTTTTAAATGTTTCATTTTTAGATTGATCATATGCTTTTTGTAACGCAAAGGGCGGCAACGCCATTGGAACTCTCTCCAACTTTAGATTGATCATATG
>JAUZOB010000140.1 GCA_030706665.1 Bacteroidota bacterium | reverse complement strand
TCATTAACTTACAAAGGAGCAGATATAAAGGCTGCAATATATTATATCTTTTAAGAGGGAAAGGAGCTAAAACATACAGGGATTTACAGGTAAGTCGAATGATAGCAGATCGTAGTAAAAAATCCTTATAATTTCTAAATAAAAAAGGAGAGAGTGTTGTAAGAAACGCCCTCTCCTTTTTCATTAACTATCGGATTAATTACAATCCTAATTTTTTCTTAAGTGCTTTTGGAAGAGCATCCTTATGAAGCATTATTGACATGGTTTTATAGCGTACAAATGGTTTGGACGCATAAAAATATCCATCATACAGATTGTACTTGCCCCATGAGTTCTTAACCTTATAATAGAGAGTTCCATTTTGATCTTTGGCAATCCCGATAATGTGCATTCCATGGTCGTCGGTTGTTTCATAGTCATCGAAAGCAACCTGACGCATTTCCTGAGTGATCGTTTTTTCAGCACCAGGAGCATCCAGTTTATATAACGCCGCTTCTTTCTCTGTATCGGTAAGCTTTTCCCATTTAGCAATCTCAGCGCCTTTTAAATCGCTTCCATTTGCATCCGGAATAACAGCAACCCCCTTCTTGGAAGTTGCAAATCCTTTTTCGCTCACATCAGCAGCCCAAGCTACCGTGTATCCGGTATTAATTGCATTATCAATTACTTGCTCCAATTCATCAATCGGAACATTGTATACTTCACCCCACAACCAGTTATCAGGGACTTCAATTGCAAATTTCTGATAAAACGGATGATGAGTATAAGAAGAAAGCATGACGTAATCATCAGGATTCAATCCACAATAATCCTTAGCAAAACTTTGCGGAGTATACTCTTTCCCATTATAATTAAATTTTTCGGGAAGCTTTCCAAGGTATGCATCCAGTATACCGTCAAATGCAGTCTTCCAAACCGGAGAGACCTTTTTATTCTGATTCTTAATTACCCCGTCAATAAAATCTTTTAAGACTTCATCCATTTCACCATGAATTGGCTTCTTCTCGCCGATCGTCAATCCATTATATACATCATTCGGAACAATGCCATAGTTTTTCCATACATAAAGGATATCACTAAAAGCTCCTCCGGGGCCAAAATTCAGACTTCCGTGAAGACGCACATCTTTAACTGCTTTATCATAGTAGCAATGGCGAACGACAAACATCTCAGAAAGGTTGACTTCCGGCTTCCCCATTCTTAGCATTTCCGATTCCATAAATGAAAGGCCTGAAAAAGACCAGCACGTTCCAGATTTATATTGATCCTTAACAGAAGTTGTTTTAAGCTCCTTAATGGTAGTAAATTTAAACCCCTCAGCCTTAGGCTCTTCTTTTTGTTCTTGCGAATACCCCCCAAGAAATAGAATACCGGCACCAATCCCGGTTAAGATTAATTTCTTCAATTCTGACATATCGTATTTGTTTATATTTAATGCAGTTTCAAAAGTATAAAAAACAGACAGCCTTCCACCTGTCTAAAATCAGTTTATGAAAAAAAGCATCGATAATTTAAATACCCTCATAAAAACATGTTTTTCTCTCCTAATCCCCCCATTATCATGAACCATATCAAGGACTTCTTTGTTTTTTAAAAGAATTTTAATGGAGGAGTTACTATGAAATATTTTGTAATCTACGCACATCCTAATCCCCAAAGCTTCAATCATGCAATCAAAGAAACCGTTATAAATGCGTTGAAAGATGCAGGTCATGAAGTCAGAGTGACTGATTTATATGCCAATCATTACAATCCGATATTACAACCTTCAGACTTTGAAAACCTTAGCAAAGGAACAGTTGCCATTGATATAAAAGCAGAACAGGAAAATATAACCTGGGCTGACAATATTATTTCCATTTATCCAATATGGTGGACCGGACTTCCAGCCATTCTTAAAGGTTACTTTGATCGTGTCTTTACCCATGGGTTTGCATTTGCATTCAATCAGGAAGGATTACAAAAATTACTTGCCGGAAAAAAAGCCCTCCTGATCAGTACGTTCGGACATCCATACAATTACTATGAAAGTATCGGAATGGTCGATGCACTTAAAAAAACATCTGACCATGGAATATTCGAGTTTTGTGGGGTCGAGGTATTGGGCCATAAATTTTTCGGTGAAATAGCTTCGGTATCTGATCAGGTTCGTGAAGAATATTTAAATGAAGTCAAAACATTCATTCATAAATTGGAATAGCTTCAATTTCAACAAACTCAGAATTGAATTTTTATTTTATTGAGCATGCTGCCGGGGGAATCCCGGCAGCCTTTATTTCATCAATATTGAACTATGACCTATCTTCATCGGGTAACAACTAAATACAGTTTTACTGTACCTGAATTCCTATATTTTCGTATTCTAAATTATCAGATCTTTTACCCCGGATCCTGTTTACCTTTTATTTTATGAATACCTCATGAATATTTAACAAATTATAAAACTAATACGTATGAAAAGTTTAGTATTTATTGTAATTTGTGTTACAATGGGACTATCAACAGTTTTTGGGCAAAAAGCAACCAATTATCAGTTTACAGAAGGTCTTTATCTGAACAGTTCTGTTTTATATGACAGAACCTGCATCATTTCAGATCCGGTCATGAGTGCTCTCTTCTTGGGTCAACTATCCCCACAGGAAGGAAAAGAATTTAAATTCAATTTCGACAACCATACTCAAACATGGAAGAAATTAAAAGCCAATGATAAAGGGGTATTTATTTTTCCGGAGAATGCAACAGGCCATTTGTATCTTTCTTATAATTCTGATAAAGAAAAGATTGTCTGGTTCCAATCTATCGGAAATACAATGACCGTAATCAACGGTTTACCTCATGAAGGTGACCATTATTCGTTCGGATGGACTCAGATTCCCGTTAAACTAAAGAAAGGGTTGAATGAATTTATCCTAACCTCGGGAAGAGGCCCGACAATGTCTGCAAAGATAATTGATGAGATAAAACCGATTGCACTGGTTACAGAGGACATGACTCTTCCTGATCAGATTCTCGGTGAAGAAGACTTTTGCTGGGGATCAATTCGCATTATCAATAGCACTGAAAAACAGATAAACGGTTTGCTATTGGAATGCACTACTCCTTCAGGAAGTATATTAATTAATAAAGTAGCCTCGATCGGAGCATTCTCAACAATGAAAGCACCTTTTAAAATTCCACATACCGATGCGCTGGAAGAGCAGCAATTAGACTGTACCTTAATCTTGATGAACAAAGTTGGGAAAATTATTGATAAAATACAGATCCCTATCAGTTTGAAGAATAAGTCCCGCCATCACTCCCGGACTTTCATCAGTGAAATTGATCGCAGTGTGCAGTATTATAGTGTATGTCCCGGACAGATTCCCGATAGCATCAAACCGGCAATGTTTCTGTCAGTTCACGGTGCATCAGTAGAAGCTAGAGGACAAGCTGCTGCCTATATGCCCAAAAGCTGGGGACATGTAGTTGCAGCCACTAACAGAAGACCATATGGATTTGGCTGGGAAGACTGGGGACGTTTGGATGCTCTCGAAGTATTGAACATCAGTGAAAAGCTCTATGGTACCGATCCTCAAAGAACATATCTGACCGGTCATTCAATGGGAGGTCACGGAACATGGTCGCTTGGCGCCAATTATCCTGATCGCTTTGCAGCACTTGCACCCTGTTCGGGATATCCCGATATGCTCAACTATGCAAATTCCAAAGCCCAGGATCAAAAGACTGAAGCTGAAAAAATGATGCTCAGAGCAAATAATGCCAGTAGAACGGTTGCCCTTTCAAGAAACTACCTGCACAATGGAATTTATATTCTACACGGAGACTCAGATGAGACAGTTCCGGTAGCCCTTGCTCAATCAATGCGTCAACTATTGGCAACTTTCCATCCTGATTTCTGTTATTACGAATATCCGGGAGGGAAACATTGGTTTGGAAACCAAAGCGTTGATTGGCCACGAATATTTGACTTCTTCAAATATCACACGATTCCGAATCCGAAAGACGTTAGAAATATTGATTTTACAACAGCATCTCCGGGTGTATCCTCTTCTGCAAACTGGATTGAAATTTACCAACAGGAGCATTCTTATTCATTCAGTTCTGTAAAATTCTCTTTTGATCCCGATCATGCGACAATAAAAGGACAAACTCAAAATGTTTCTTTTCTGATTATTAAGAAATTGATCCTAAATGGAAAACCTCAGCTTATTCTTGACATCGACAACCAAAAGCTGGAGATAAATACTCAGGACAAAGATCTATTATTAAAAAAAGAAGTGAACAGACAATGGACTGTTGCGACTGCACTACCCTCGCTTAAAGAGAAAAATCCTCTTCGCTATGGAAGTTTTAAAGATGCATTCCGTCATAATATGATTTTTGTGTATGCATCAAAAGGATCTGAAAAAGAAAATGAATGGTACTATAATAAAGCACGTTTTGATGCCGAAACTTTCCTTTACCGTGGAAATGCCTCTGTACAATTAATTAAAGATACAGAGTTCGATCTTAAAAAATATCCGGACTGCGGAGTCATTCTGTATGGCAATGCCTCAAACAATGCAGCATGGTCAAAACTTTTGGCAAACTGTCCGTTGCAGGTGAAAAACAATGATATCCTATTCGGTAACAAACATTATAGCGGTTCTGATCTGGGATGCTATTTTACATGGCCCAGAAGTGACAGCAACTATGCCTCTGTTGGTGTTATTGCAGGAACAGGAGAAAAAGGAATGAAAGCTTGTTATGCAAATCAATATTTTCTTTCCGGAACTGGATTTCCAGATGTAACTATTTTTAATAGCGGAGCTGTAATCAATACATATCAAGACGTGTTATGCACCGGTTTCTTCGGAAACGACTGGAGCATTGCCAAAGGTGACTTTTATCAAAAATAAAAAACGAGAGGTCGATGCAGATTATTTACTGCATCGACCTCTTCAGTTATTTGATCTATCTAAATCGTGTCTCGGGATAATCTGTAAAAAGAAAAGAGAAAATTAATCAATATCTGTATATGCATTTTCGCTGTGCATCGTTTCATCCAATCCCATTGCTTCCTGTTTAGTATTAGCACGAACCCCGACTGTCTTTTCTACAATTTTGAAAAGAACAAAAGTGATTACACCTGAGTAAACAACAGTTACGAATACTGCAAACAATTGAGTCCAGAATAGTTTATGATTTCCATAAAAAGCACCGCTATATGCAGCCTGAATAACAGGAGTTGCCAACAATCCGGTTGCAAGAGAACCTAGTAAACCACCAATTCCATGCACCCCGAAAGCATCGAGAGAATCATCGTATCCGAGTCTTGGTTTTACAATTGCAACCATAAAGAAACAAACGAGTGATGAAGCAACACTGATAAATAAAGTACCGGCAACATCCACAAACCCGGCAGCAGGAGTAATCGTTGCCAACCCGGCTACTGCACCGGTACATATGCCAACGACTGTCGGTTTCTTTCCAATGATCCAGTCTAACATTACCCATGTAAAGGCGGCAGTAGCTGCAGCCAGATGAGTTACCAAAAATGCATTTGCAGATAATCCGTCAGCAGCAAGAGCACTTCCGGCATTAAAGCCGAACCATCCGAACCATAAGAGTGCAGTACCAATGACTACAAAGGGAATATTATGAGGAGGAATTGCATGATTCCGATAATCCTTTCTTTTACCAAGCATGACTGCTGTAATCAATGCTGCAATCCCCGCATTAACATGAACTACAATTCCACCAGCAAAATCAACAGCTCCCATTTTTAACAACCATCCATCACTACTCCACATCCAATGAGCCACAGGATTGTAAACAAACAAAGACCAAAGAATAATGAAGAGCAAATAACCTTTGAATTTTATACGTTCGGCAAAAGCCCCGATAATAAGTGCCGGAGTAATTACAGCAAACATGCATTGATACATTACATACAACAAATGGGGAATTCTGGCTGTTGGTTGTGATATAAAATAGGGGCTCACATCATTAATTTTAATTCCTTTGAGAAAAGCCCAATCGAAACCACCGATAAATGGAGCAAGAATTCCTTTGGAAGAACCAAAAGTCATACTATATCCACAAACAACCCATTCAATACTGATTACGGATGTCGCAATTAGACACTGCATCAGAATATTCAACACATTCTTCCTTCGGACCAATCCCCCATAAAAAAGTGCCAGTCCGGGAATTGTCATTAACATGACCAATGCAGTTGCAACCAGCATCCAAGCTGTATTTCCAAAATCAATATGAGGTACTGTAGATGCAACAGCCGTTCCTTGGGCTCCGGCGGTCATAACAGATAATATCACTAAACAAAATAGCGTTACAAGTATTCTTTTCATAAATTGACAATCAAAGCTTTAACATCCAAAATGAACAATCGCAAACTAAACATCATTGAGATATAAAGACTCCGGGCCCTTTTCTCCTGTTCTGATGCGGTAAGATTCTTCAACTGATGAGACAAAAATTTTACCATCACCCATCTCACCGGTGCGTGCCGCAGCAATGATTGCATTAACTGTTCGCACTACATTTTGGTCCCGAACTACGATCGAGAGCATTCTGCGTTGGATGTAACTTGATTCAAATACTTGTCCGCGTACCATTAAACCTTCTTTTTCCTTACCGGCTCCTGTAATATCCCAGTAAGAAAACCATTCAATATCGGCAGCATGTAACGCATCCTTTACTTCTTCGAATTTAGATCTTCGAATAATTGCTTCAATTTTCTTCATAACCCGAGCATTAAATATCTTTTTATTCTTTTTTATACAATCCCTTTTGCTTGCGGGGACAAATATAATTTTTTATTCTTTTCCCATATTACCCCCCTATTATTTACATCTCTCATTAATTTTCAACATTTACTATTATTTCATGCTTTTTTTGACACTATGACACTCATTGACACATTTTCAAACACTTTTGCAGTATTTATCATCACTTTTTAACATCTTTACGTCTATTATTAGTCTTTTTTATATCTCACTTGAAATCATTTTAAAAATTCACTATTTCTAATTTATTAACATTACCCCCTCTTTTTAAAGACACACAATCTATAAAAACGAAAAACGGGGCAATGGTTTTTAAACCACATCCCCCGCCACTTTTTCCCTTACTAACAATAAAAACGACTCCTTTTGTTTTTGGTATGCAACTATAAAGACAAATAATGACAAACAATTTTTAGAAGAAACTCCGGAAAGCAATAACGCTTTCCGAAGTTGTTCTAAACGGATCTAAAATATCGATCCTCTTTCCCCTAAATCAGAGCCTGAAGAATCGATTCACGTGAGATAATAGCCAATATCAAGGAACAATTAAAATTTTCAACAATAAAAAAAGGCTGTCACAAAAGAGATCTAAGTCATCATTTCAAATCAACGTTATGATTCTGAAACTATATCCATCAGAGGCTGAATATGCGATGCCATGATCAACCTTTTGGACAACCTCGCTCGGGTTTATAAAGAATAAAGCAAAAGAGAAAACTTAATCAATGTTGGTGTAAGCAGTTTCATTGTGCATCGACTCATCGAGTCCCATAGATTCCTGCTTAACTGAAACACGCACGCCAATTGTTTTTTCAACAATCTTAAAGAGAATAAATGTTCCAACTCCTGAAAAAGCAATTGTTACAAGCACTGACACCAGCTGAATTACAAACTGTTTTGGATTACCATAGAAAGCACCACTATATGCAGACTGAACTGCAGGAGTTGCCAACAAACCTGTTGCAAGAGCTCCCAAGATTCCACCTACACCGTGAACACCAAAGGCATCCAATGAATCATCATATCCGACTTTAGGTTTCACAACTGCAACCATAAAGAAGCAAACCAGAGAAACCGCTACTCCAATAAACAAGGCTCCTGCAAGATCCACAAATCCGGCAGCAGGAGTAATGGCAACCAATCCTGCCACTGCACCGGTACAAATACCTACAGCAGTAGGTTTCTTTCCTATAATCCAATCAAGCATAACCCATGTAAATGCAGCAGCTGCTGCGGCAATGTGAGTTACCATAAAGGCACTGGCCGAAAGACCGTCGGCTGCAAGGGCACTCCCTGCATTGAATCCGAACCAACCAAACCACAGCAAAGCTGCCCCAATTACTACAAATGGAATGTTATGCGGAGGAATCGCATGATTTCGATAATCTTTTCTTTTACCAAGCATTAAAGCTGTTACAATTGCTGCAATACCGGCATTGATATGTACGACTGTACCTCCGGCAAAGTCAAGAGCACCAAGCTTATATAACCACCCGTCAGAACTCCACACCCAGTGAGCAAGCGGATTATAAATCAACAATGCCCACAGAAGAGTAAAGACCAGAAATCCTTTAAATTTGATGCGTT
>JAUZOB010000014.1 GCA_030706665.1 Bacteroidota bacterium | reverse complement strand
TGTAATGTATTCGTGAGTTTGAGGGTCGACGTCCGGGTTGATGCGAATCGCAACAGGAGCTATTTTCCCCATTTCTGCAGCGATTTCATTAATTACTTCAATCTCCGGAATGCTTTCGCAATTGAATGAGAAGATATCATTTTCAAGCGCAATGCGGATCTCCCGGTCTGTTTTTCCAACTCCGGCGAAGGCGATCTTATGGTTTGGAACACCTTTTTCAATTACGCGCAGGATCTCATTTCCGCTTACACAATCAGCACCAAAGCCATAGCTGCTGATTGTCTCAAGAACGGCATCGTTCGCATTTGCTTTAACAGCATAATGGACTTTGTAACCGTATATCTCACTCTCGATTCTGATTGTCTCAAGTGTTTTACGTAACAGATCCAGATCGTAAAAATAGAATGGTGTTTCTAATTGTTGAAATTTCTCAACATATCGGGTTTTGATCATCGTTTTTGTGTTAACTATTTTACATTGATCCCTATTCGAATAATTCTTTACTGAGGGCGTTCAATGAGAATTTCTTATAATCGGAATGCATTAGGATTGACATATTGTGATTGCTTCCTCCAAAAGAAATCATACGAATTGGAACAGTCTCAAGGGCTTTGAATATTTTCTTCTCAAATCCTTTCTCATGAATAATGTTGTGTCCAACTACACATACAATTGTCTGGTCTGAATCAACTTCAACTTCACCCAGTTTTTCAAGAAGAGGCACAATATCATTCAGATAACGGGTGTTGTCAATTGTAAGAGAGATTGCGATTTCTGAGGTGGTAATCATGTCGATTGGCGTTTTGAAGTTTTCGAAGATCTCAAAGATCTTTCTTAGAAAGCCATAAGCCATAAGCATGCGGTGTGACCGAACCTTGATGGCAGTAATTCCGTCTTTTGCCGCAATTGCTTTAATTCCACGCCCCATTGGTTTGTTGTCGATTAATGTTCCTGAATCGGAAGGGTTCATGGTGTTCTTCAAACGAACAGGAATATTTTTCTCACGACACGGTAGAACGGTTGAGGGATGAAGAATCTTGGCTCCAAAATAAGCGAGCTCTGCAGCCTCTGCGAATGAAAGTTGATCAATTTTGCTGGTGTTTTCAACAAATCTGGGATCATTATTGTGGAAACCATCAATGTCAGTCCATATTTCTACAACTTCAGAATTAATGGCTGCACCAATAAGTGTTGCAGTATAATCGCTTCCTCCGCGTTGAAGATTGTCGATATTTCCTTCAATATTACGACAAATGAAGCCCTGAGTAATGATATAATCTGTATTAGAAGTAGCTTCAATAAATGGCTTGATCTTTTCAGTAATTGCCTTCTCGTCAGCCATTTTTTCTGCGTCAATACGCATAAAGTCAAGTGCAGGGATTAATTCGGATTTAAATCCGTTTTCCTGTAAAAGATAATTGAACATACCGGTAGACATCAGTTCTCCCTGTGCCAAGATGGCGTTTTCTCCATTTTGGTCAAATTCCCCTTCGGTATAGCTTTTTATTGTATCAAAGATTTCTTTAATGTGTTTCTTTCCCTTCTGTTTATATGATTCGGATGCATAAAGAGTCTCGATAACACTGTCGTATTTGGTTTCGAGCTTTTTTATTGCCTCTTTAGCATCCATCAGCTTTTTCTGATAAAGCAACTCTGAAATTTCAACTAGATTATTCGTTGTTCCTGACATTGCAGACAGAACAACAATTTTCCTTTCTCCATCAGTAATTAACTGCATTACTGATCGCATGTTTTCAACGGAACCCACTGAGGTCCCTCCGAATTTCAGTACTTTCATTTTAATTGTAAGTCGTTAAAACAATAAGGGATTAAAAACATAAAAAACTGAGCAAAGATGATAAAAATATTAGTTAGATAGCTGATAGTATAGAGGCAAGAGGTGTTGTTTTGACAATTTTTTAAATAACAGTCACTCATTTGTGACTATTTGTAGGACATGATCGGAAAATTCTATGAATTCGAAAGGGAATTACATTAAAAAGTTGTGGATAAAAATATTAAGCCTGGATATTAGTGAAACTGAATAGAAGAAATTAATATCCGTTGCTTTCCTGAATTGACTCCCGGGAACTTTTAGTTTAGTATTGAGAGATTCTGCAGAGCATTGGTGTTCCTGTTGTTGAAAAAGTTAAGCATTTTCTCTGAATACAGGTAGATTGACAATAATAGAGAAAAAGTGATCCAATATAGCACCTTATTTTGTTCGTCCTTTGGTCATGGTTCAGACATGGTTTGTTCGTCGAAATGATATTCAAACCCTATTTGAAGGGTTGGTAAAGGGTAGAGCAACATTGGAGTTGGTATAGATTAATTTAGACGTTATATTGCTGATTCCACTTTTTGTCATTTTGTATCAAATTAATCAATCCTTATTTTTTCCTCAGTTTTTTTCATTGATCCTCGAAAGGAAAGGAAATAGAGGATGAATATATTAAAGCAATGTGGATCTCTTTATTTTGAAGGGATCCACATTGCTTTAATCTGTTATATGATGATTGTGGCGTTTTTAAAAAGAACCGTAAATGGAATGATTAGCAGAGTTAAAATAGATAGTAGAATAGATGCTGAATCCGGGACGGTTTGTAATTAATTTACGTTCCAAATAAAGGATTGGATGTCCTTCCTGTACTTTAAGAGCATGCGCTATTTTTTTGTCAGCCTCGATTGCCCGGATTTTCTGTTCTCCACTGGTAATTTCTATTTGATAGTGTTGTCTGAGTATCTCAAAAAGAGAACGATCCTCAAAATTTCTGCTGGTGAAACGTGGAAGATTTATGTTGGGGATGTGATTGATGTCGTAAAAGACGGGAACTTCATTTACAAGACGCAATCTTTCCATATAGAGGCACCCTGATTCTCGTTCTATTGCTGATAAATCAAAGAAAAACGGGGATTCCCAGTTTTGAATTTGAGGTTTAACAATTATCTGAGTTTTCAGATAATCCCTTCCTACAGCAGAAGTGGTTCCGTGTATTGACAGGATTCCAATATCGCGGGGAAGTTTATTTACGATAGAGCCTTTCCCTTGGTGTTTGATAATATAGCCATCTTTAACAAGCTTGTCTAGTGCTTGTCTGACAGTTGGGCGTGTCATACCATGAATTGTACAAAGTTCATTCTCGGAAGGCAGTAAGGCTCCTTCAGGATAGTGCCCGGATGTGATGTGTCTGCGTAAAGTCTCATAGAGCTTCCGGTATTGCGGTATTTTCTGGCTTTGTGCTATCATTTGGAAAGTCCCTCTAAATTTTTTTCAAAGATATATAAAAAAATCAATTCATTCAACTTGTAATTACAAGTATTAAATTCTATTTTTACAACCATGAAAGTTTAAAAAATTAAAAAGTGCTGGTAAATAGATATATAAATATTGAATACGTAAAGACGACTTATAATAGATATAAATACAAGTTTAACAACTGTTAAAAATTTAAAGGTATGGCTGTACCGGTAATAATGCCCAGACAAGGGCAGTCGGTTGAAACCTGCATCATAGGAAGCTGGAATAAGCATAAAGGCGATGCAGTAAAGAAAGGTGATGTTTTGTTCTCGTATGAGACGGACAAGGCATCTTTTGAGGAAGAAGCTAAAGAAGATGGAATGTTGCTTGATATCTTCTTTAATGAAGGGGATGAAGTTCCTGTATTGGTAAATGTCGCAGTTATCGGAAATCCGGGAGAAGATGTTGAGGCTTTCCGTCCGGGTGGAGTTGCTGTAGCTTCTCCGGCTTCTGTTGAAGAACAGAAAAGTGAGCCCGTTGTAGAGAAGGTTTTGGAAACTTCTGCTGCAACAGTTTCGCAGAGCCAAAGAGAAGATGGTCGTGTTTTTGCATCTCCAAGAGCAAAAGGCTCAGCAGAAAAGAATGGCATTGATGTTGCCAAACTAGCAGGTTCTGGTCCTGAAGGCAGAGTAATTGAACGTGATGTTGAAATGGCGGCTCAGACAATGCCTCGCATGACTTCACTTGCAAAAGAAATGATTAAGCAGGAAGAGCTGGTTTCAAAAGGAGAGGGTACTGGATTGGGAGGACGTGTATCAAGTGCAGATTTAGTAACTCCGAATCAGGTTTATGCTCAGGATTTTGAACTGCAGAAGCTATCAAATATCCGCAAGCTTATTGCAAAAGCCATGCATGCGTCACTTCAAAATTCGGCTCAGCTTACTCACCATATGGGAGCGGATGCTCGGAAAGTCTTGGAATTACGCAAAAAATTCAAGAAGGATTTCGAAGCTGGGAAAGTTTCTCAGAATGTCACGATTAATGATTTTGTGTGTATGGCTGTTATCCGGGCATTGAAGAAATTCCCTCAGGTTAATAGTCATTTCCTGGGTGATCAAATGAGAATCTTTAATAAAGTGCATCTTGGTCTTGCTGTTGATACAGAACGGGGATTGATGGTACCTGTTGTTCGTAATGCAGATGATCTTTCTATTGAGGGATTAGCATCTCAATTGAAGGCTGTTGCTGAGCAATCACGCAAAGGGAGTATTAATCCTGAATTGTTAAATCCGGAAGCTGCCTCATTTACTGTTTCCAATCTTGGAAATTATGGAGTTGAGGTATTTACACCTGTAATCAATCTTCCTCAGTCTGCAATTCTTGGTGTATGTACAGTTGTACCTCGTCCTGCTGATCTTGGCGGTGGTGTTTATGGATTTGTTCCATATATGGGACTTTCGTTAACATATGATCATCGGGCTTTGGATGGAGGAGAAGCAACCTTATTCCTGAAAGAAATCAAACTTCAGATTGAAAATTTTGAATTATAAACAAACCTTTTAAACAGACATGCCTGTTGAAAATTTTAAAGACAGGTTATGGCATACTAAACCAATAAGAAGTAAATCAGAAGCTATGGATAAGATATTTGATATAGCCATCATTGGCGGAGGCCCTGCGGGATATGTTGCTGCAGAACGAGCCGGAGCAAAGGGTCTCAGCGTTGTGGTCTTCGACAAACGTGCATTAGGTGGCGTTTGTTTAAATGAGGGTTGTATTCCCACAAAAACATTACTCTTCTCTGCTAAAGTCCTTGAAACTGTTCATGATGCTTCAAAATATGGAGTTAAAGCAGAACAGGTGAGTTTCGACTTTGGGGCAATTATGCAGCGAAAGAATAAAGTTGTAAAAAAACTTGTTGCCGGCGTTGGAATGAAGATGAAGCATGCGAAGGCTGAAGTTGTGATAGCTCCGGCTGTTATTCGAGGAAGAAGTGAAGGATTGGTCGTTATTGAGGCCGATAATCGCGAATTTAAGTCACGTAATCTTTTGATCTGTACTGGTTCTGAAGCGTTCGTTCCTCCAATTTCCGGATTGGATCTCAATGAAGTACTTACAAATCGTGAGATTCTCCAATTAAAAGAACTTCCTAAAGAGCTGGTTGTTATCGGTGGGGGAGTTATTGGAACAGAATTTACGGACTTTTTCAATGCAATGGGGACTAAGGTTACCGTGATTGAAATGCTTCCCGAAATTCTTACCGGGATAGATGAGCAAATAGCTCAGACGCTTAGAGATGAATTGACAAAACGTGGTGTAACTTTTCATCTGTTATCCAAAGTTACCCGTCTTGAAGGAAAGACTGTTTTCTTTGAGAAAGATGGAGTGACGCAATCAGTTACCGGCGATGAGGTGTTAGTTAGTGTAGGTCGTAAACCCAATGTCCAGGGAATTGGACTTGAAAATATAGGTGTAGATTTTACTCCACGAGGTGTAAAAATCGACAGCAATTGCCGGACCAACATTCCTAATGTATATGCTTGTGGTGATATAACAGGATTTTCTCTTCTAGCACACACTGCCAGTCGTGAAGGAGAAGTTGCTGTAAATCATATCTTGGGTAGAAAAGATGTGATGCGATATAATGCAGTACCGGGAGTTGTATATACACATCCAGAAATTGCAGGTGTCGGATTGACTGAAAAGCAAGCGCAAGAGCAGGGAATTGCTTATAAAGTAAGTATGCTGCCAATGCAATATGCAGGTCGGTTTGTTGCAGAAAACGAAGGGAAGAACGGATTTTGTAAGGTGATTGCCGGTGCAAAATACGGAGAGATTTTAGGTATTCATATGATCGGAGGAGCATGTTCTGAAATGATTTATGGCGCTTGTGCGATGATTGAAACTGAAATGCGACTTGCAGATGTAGAAGAAATTATTTTTCCGCATCCTACTGTTAGTGAGATTATCCGTGAGACAGTCTTTGGCTTTTAATTACTCATGAATCAATTGTTTACCATGAATAAAATAAATCATTTTGAGGATTTCGCCGCATGGCAGAAAGCTCGGGAACTGTGTAAAACGGTTTCTGTGCTGACTAAAAAAGATCTGTTTAACAGGGATCTTAAGTTCTCAGCTCAGGTAAGGGATTCTTCAGGAACTATTATGGATAGTATTGCCGTAGGTTCAGAACAAACCAATACAGAGGAATTCGTCCGTTATCTTATAAATGCCAAAAGTTCTTGTGGTGGATTAAAATCACAATTACACAGAGCGATGGATCTTAATTATATCAATAAAGGTGAATTTGCTTCAACATATTCACAGGCTGAAGAGATCTCTATGTTGATTCAATCTCAGATTCAAGAGTTGAAATCTCAGCAATAAGGATTTGGAATCGTTATAATTAAGAAGAAAATAAGTAAAGTACTTGAAAAGATTAAACTAAAATATTATGCCAAAAACACAATTTATTGACCCGGTAGAGGTGAGGAATTCAGGCTTTATAGAATTTAGTCCCATTCCTGTAAATCAATACAACAAAAGTGTGGAAGAAGAAAGAAGTAATTTCAGTGATAAAGAGCTTCTTTATATTTTCCGCGACATGGCTATCATCCGTGAGTTTGAAACCATGATTAACCTTATTAAAACTACAGGAGAGTACCAGGGAGTTCCTTATAATCATCCTGGTCCTGCACACCTTTCAATCGGACAGGAAGCAGCAGCTGTTGGAATGGCTTTTACTCTTGATATAAATGATTTCATCTTCGGATCTCATCGTAGTCATGGTGAAATTCTTGCCAAGGGACTTTCTGCAATAGAAAAACTTGATGATGCATCACTTAAAAAAGTGATGGAAGAGCATTTTAATGGTGAAACATTAAAGCCGGTAATTGAAGGGCATACCGGATCGACTAAAGAACTGGCGATCAAATTCCTTCTTTACGGTACTCTTGCTGAAATGTTTGCACGTAAAACAGGTTTCAACAGAGGTCTTGGTGGATCAATGCATGCTTTCTTTACTCCTTTTGGCGTATATCCGAATAATGCCATTGTAGGTGGTTCTGGAGATATTGCCGTAGGTGCAGCTCTCTATAAAAAAGTGAATCGCAAAAAGGGATTAGTTGTTGCTAATCTGGGTGATGCTTCTATGGCCTGCGGTCCAGTTTGGGAAGGACTTACTTTCGCTGCAATGGACCAGTTCAAGGAACTATGGAAAGGTGATATGAAAGGTGGATTACCTTTTATTCTCAATATCAACAACAACCAGTATGGAATGGGTGGACAGACTTGTGGCGAAACGATGGGCTACAATATGGCTGCCAGGATTGGTGCTGGGGTGAATGCAGAACAGATGCATGCAGAGCGTGTTGATGGATTTAATCCTTTGGCTGTTATTGATGCATATCGTCGTAAAAGAAAGGTTATTGAAGATGGGAAAGGCCCCGTTCTTCTTGAAGTTATGACCTATCGTTATTGCGGACATTCCCCTTCGGATGCATCTTCATATAGAACAAAAGAAGAAGTTGAAGCATGGGAAGAACAGGATTCAATTAATTGGTTTGGTGAAGAATTGGTAAAAGCAGGAGTTGTAAGTCTAACCCAGCTTAATAATATTAAGAGTGAAATTACTGACCTTTTAGTAAAAACTCTTAAACTTGCTATTGATCCTGCTGTTTCTCCGGTACTTGATCTGGAACAGAATCCTGAAATTATTGGAGACATGATGTTTTCAAATGGCTCGATAGACAAGATGGAAGACCGTACTCCAGATGTAAATCATCCCATGGCAGAAAATCCAAGAGTTCAGGCTTTGACAAAAAAAGAAAGATTTATGTTTGATGCCGAAGGGAAACCATTCTCAAAGGTAAAACAGTTTCAAATTCGTGACGCTATTTTTGAGGCAGTTATCGATCGTTTCTACAAAGATCCGACATTGGTTGCTTATGGCGAAGAAAATCGTGACTGGGGTGGAGCATATGCAGTGTATCGTGGATTGACAGAAGCGTTGCCTTATCATCGCCTTTTCAATTCTCCAATTTCTGAAGCTTCAATTATTGGAACCGCCATCGGTTACGCAATGTGTGGAGGACGGGTTATTCCTGAAATTATGTATTGTGATTTCCTTGGACGTTGTGGTGATGAAATCTTCAATCAATTGCCTAAATGGCAGGCTATGAGTGGAAATGTAATTAAGATGCCTGTTGTAATCCGCGTTTCTGTAGGTTCAAAATATGGAGCACAACATTCTCAGGACTGGTCTTCCTTATGTACTCATATTCCTGGATTAAAAGTTGTTTTCCCTGTTACTCCTTACGATGCAAAAGGGATGATGAATGCTGCTCTTCAAGGAACTGACCCTGTAATCTTCTTCGAAAGTCAACGTATCTATGATATGGGTGAAAAATTTCATGAAGGAGGAGTCCCTGAAGGTTATTATGAAATTCCATTGGGTGAACCGGATATTAAAAAGGCAGGAAAAGATATTACGATTGTCAGTATAGGAGCTACTTTGTACAGAGCATTGGATGCTGCAAAGATATTGGAAGAAAAATATGGTCTCTCTGCTGAGGTGATAGATGCACGTTCATTGGTTCCATTCAATTATGAACTGGTAATCGAATCGATCAAGAAAACCGGACGTGTCGTTCTGGCTAGTGATGCATCTTCTCGTGGCTCTTATCTGAAAGATATGGCTAATACTATTACAGAATTAGCATTCGATTATCTCGATGCACCTCCGATTGTTGTTGGTTCTCGTAACTGGATCACTCCAGCTTATGAACTTGAACAATATTTCTTCCCGCAACCTGAATGGATTGTTGATGCGATTCATGAAAAGATTCTTCCTCTGCCGGGACATACGGTAAAGAATAATTTTACCACAAGTGAACAAATCCGCAGAAATAAATTGGGTATTTAACGATTACTTTTATCCCGGAGAACTTCTTAACAATGTTCTCTGGGATTTTTTTCTTTTTGCTAACTTCCGGAATCATCAAGCTTTCTTTGATATCTTAATGACCGGAGATTACTTTTTATTTGTTGGTTAAACTGAATGAATTTAACTATGAACTTCTTATCACATTTCCCTGATGCAAAGACATTGCTTGAGCGATCTTCATCGTTCTCTCAGGATCCTGTTGTTGCTGACGTAAACGGGCATATTCACACCCCATTTTCTTTCAGCTCCTTTGACTCTATTCCTCAGGCTTTTGCAATGGCTGTTGCCGAGGATGTAAAAATACTTGGCATCAATGACTTTTATGTCACGGACGGATATGCTGAATTCTATGAGGAAGCTCTGAAAAATAAAGTATTCCCGTTATTTAATATAGAATTTATGGCTCTGCAAAAAGAGCTACAGGCTTCCGGTATTCGTGTTAATGATCCGAATAATCCGGGACGGACCTATTTCAGCGGCAAAGGTCTCAGTTTCCCTCTATCGTTTAGCAATGATGCCGCTCAAAAGCTTCTTCAGTTAAAGACTGAGAGTAACCTTCAGACTGAAGAAATGGTGAAACGTTTGAATCATCATCTTAAATTGGTCAATGTTCCTATACAGATTGATTTTTTTACAATGAAAAATCAACTTGCGCGTGAATTAGTGCGAGAACGACATATTGCCAAAGCTCTTCGCATTGCTGTATATGAATTGTACGCTTCAGATGCAGAGCGAAAATCTGCTTTAACTCTTATTTTCAAGGGGAAAGAGCCAAAATCTGTTCTGGATGATGTTGCAGGAATTGAAAATGAGATACGCTCTGCTCTACTTAAAACAGGTGGTCCTGCCTTTGTTGAAGAAAATGATCAGGCATTCTTCAGTCTTGAAACTGTAAAAGACTTGATTGTGAATGGTGGCGGAATCCCTTGTTATCCGGTTTTACTTGATGATAGTAAAGGTAACTTTACTGACTTTGAGGGTGACTGGGGGAAGATGGCTGATTATCTTGCATCAAAAGGAATTTATAGTGTTGAGCTTATTCCCGGTCGCAACAGTCAGGCTGTATTACTTGAGTTTGTCCGGTTCTTCCATAGCCGAGGGTTTGTAGTTCTGTTCGGAACGGAGCATAATACTCCTGATTTAACTCCTTTGACTATTGTTTGTCGCGATAAAAAGCCCCTTTCAGATGAGTTGAAAAAGATTGGATACGAAGGAGCCTGTGTTGTTGCCGCTCATCAATATTGCATGGCAAAAGGTGAATCCGGATACGTAGATAAAGATGGAAATTCCAAATTTACCCAACGAGATGAATTTGTAAAACTGGGACGTGCAATCTTATCTTATTATTTTAATGAATTCAGGAATTGAAAATTAAATAGTATGACAAAAAAGAAATACTCAGCAGTATTACCTGCTGTTCGTATGTTGGTCTCTGATGATCAAGTCAGAATTTTAACATTCTGTGCTGATAAAGATGAAAAAGCTTTGTCGGGCGAGGTGCTGAACGTTGAAGAGAAAGAAGATGCCGGCGAACTTATTCAGGCCTGTAAAGATGCGTTAGCACAATGGGGAAAGGGGTCTCTTGAATGGATTAATTTTAAAGGTTGGGGGAAGGTAAAACTATCAATCCCGGAGAACCGAGGCCGTGTTGCCGGTAAAATAGCTGTTGTTACAGGTGGTGCTCAGGGATTTGGCGGTGGAATTGTTGATTTCCTTTTCCAAGAAGGAGCTTATGTGATTATTGCCGACCTGAATGAAGAAAAAGGAAAAGAAAAGGCCAATTTGTTAAATCAACAAGGTAGAACAAATCGTGCTTTTTTTGTTAAAGCTGATGTTTCAAAAGCAGATTCTGTAAGTGAATTGATTGAAGAAACCGTTCGTGAATTTGGAGGTTTGGACGTCTTTATCAGCAATGCTGGTATCCTGAAAGCAGGAGGATTGGATGAAATGACTCCCGAAATTTTTGAATTGATGACCAAGGTCAACTATACCGGCTACTTCTTATGTGCAAAGTATGCTTCTGCTGCAATGAAACTTCAAAATAGCTATCGCAAAGGATATTATACTGATATTATTCAGATTAACTCTAAATCCGGATTAAAAGGTAGCAACAAAAACTTTACGTATGCGGGAGGTAAATTCGGAGGAATCGGTTTGACTGAGTCTTTTGCGCTTGAGCTCATGCCTTCAGCGATTAAAGTAAACTCAATCTGTCCCGGTAATTTCTTTGACGGTCCTTTATGGAATGATCCGAATAACGGATTATTCGTACAATATCTCAAAGCCGGTAAAGTGCCTGGTGCAAAAACTGTTGCAGACGTAAAAAGTTATTATGAAGCACAGGTGCCAGCGGGAAGGGGTTGTACTCCTTTGGATGTTGTAAGAGCAATCTATTATGTGATCGAACAGGAGTATGAAACCGGTCAGGCTGTTCCTGTAACCGGAGGTCAGAACATGCTTAAATAATCCGGAATTTTCGAATCCTAAAACAATGATGATGTTAACAAAAGCAGTACGACTCTATGGAAAGGACAATCTCAAACTAGATGAGTTTGAATTGCCGAAATTAAAAGATAATGAGATCTTGGCAAAAGTTGTGTCTGATAGTATATGTATGTCGTCATATAAGGCGACTCATCAGGGAGCAGATCATAAAAGGGTTCCTGATGATATAGATATCAATCCAACGATTATAGGGCATGAATTTGCCGGGGAATTAGTTGAAGTAGGTGCAAGATGGGCTCATAAGTTTACTCCCGGAATGAAGTTTTCCATCCAACCGGCTTTGAATTATGAAGGAGGACCGGTAGGAATATTAAGTGCTCCGGGTTACTCTTATCGTTTTATTGGAGGTGATGCAACATATGTGATCATTCCCAATGAAGTAATGGAAAAAGATTGTTTGCTTCCGTATACGGGCCCCGGATTCTATCCTGCTTCATTGGCAGAACCGTTGTCGTGTGTTATTGGGGCAATGCATGCTAATTATCATACCCGACAGGGATCCTACGTTCATCAGATGGAAATTGTTGATGGTGGAAATATGGCTGTTCTTGCAGGCGTAGGTCCCATGGGACTTGCCGCAATCAACTATGCGTTACATCGTGAAGATAGACATCCTAATTTAATGGTTGTAACAGATATTGATCAGTCAAGACTTGATCGGGCAGCTTCGCTTTATACACCTGAATTTGCTGCATCAAGAGGGATTGACCTTCGCTATATCAATACAGCTGATTCTGCAAATGCCGTAAATCTATTAATGAGTCAAACGGGAGGAACCGGGTACAATGACGTTTTTGTTTTTGCTCCTGTTGCTCCTGTCGTTGAACAGGCTGATGCAATCCTTGCATTTGATGGTTGTCTTAATTTCTTCGCCGGACCAGGACGTCCTGATTTTAAAGCTCCATTGAATTTCTACAATGTCCATTATTCATTTACACATATCGTAGGAACCAGCGGAGGTAATAATGATGATATGGTTGAGGCATTGAAATATATGGGTAAAGGATTAGACCCTGCAGGGCTGGTTACACATATCGGAGGACTAAATGCAGTAATCGAGACGACAAGAAACCTCCCATCGATTCCAGGTGGGAAAAAGTTAATTTATACTCATATTGATTTGCCATTAACTGCTTTATGGGAATTTGAAGAGAAAGGGAAAAATGATCCCTTGTTTGCCACCTTAAATGAGATAACTCAGAAGAACAATGGGTTGTGGAGTACTGAGGCAGAAGAATTCCTTCTGAAAAATGCAAAATCAATCTGATGCCATTAGAAACATTGAATGTATTCGATCGTAAAATCTTCTTATTCTCGTAAAAACTATTTTTTGATTAAGTTAAAATTAATCATTGAAAGCGAATAGCACTCTTTAAGTGTATTACCGGAATGAGGGATTACCTTTGCCGTGAAAATAATATATAGGGATTATTGTTTAAATAGAGATACAAAATGATTTACATGGCAGACACAGCCAACCTGAGTGAGTTACAGGAGCTGTATAAATTTTTCCCACTGGAAGGTGTTACTACCAATCCCAGCATCTTGAAACAATCAGGAATGAAACTTTCTGTTGCTGTTCCACAGATTCTTGAGCTGGTGGGCAATGGAATGATCCATATTCAGGTTCTAAGTAACCATCCCGAAGATATTCTTCGGGAAGCGAAAAAGTACCGTGAATACTTTGGATTGGGTAATAACTACTATGTGAAAATTCCTGTAAGTCCTTCAGGTTATAAAGCGATGCAAATGGTTAAAGATGCGGGAATGAATGTTACTGCGACTGCTATCTTTACTCAACAACAGGCTCTTGTTGCATCAAAGGCAGGAGCTGATTTTGTTGCTCCATATGTAAGCCGTCTTGATAACATCTCTTCGCATGGTATTGAAGTTGTTGGAGATATCGTTCAAAACACTCAAGTGTTTAATCTTCATACACGTGTTTTAGCTGCAAGTTTCAAGACTGTTGACCAGATTCACCGTACCAGTATGGTTGGCTCTCATGCTGCAACTATTAACTATGAGTTACTTATGACTTTAATTAAGCATCCAATGACCGATAGTAGTATTAAGACATTTGAAGAAGATGGTCAGGATGTATATGACATCGAGTTTTAATTAAATAGGAAAGACTGTCTGGAAGTTTTGAACAGGTGATATTGGATATTACTTTTGTTATTGCCTTTTAGACAGTCTTTTTTTATGCATTTTCAACAATGAAAATAGAGTTAAAAGGGAAAGTCGCTTTAATTACAGGTTCTTCTCGTGGTATTGGTCGCGCAATTGCAATAGCACTTGCAGAAGAAGGGGTTAATCTGGTTCTGACTGGTACCAAGCTAGATCTGCTTACTCATGTTGCTGCGGAGTGTTTGGAAAAGGGCGTAACGGTTCTTGTTGCTCCGGCAGATATGACAAAAGAAACGACTCCCGATTATCTGGTGAACACAATCAAAGAGAATTTCTCCAGACTAGACTTTTTAATAAATAATGCAGGTATTGCGTTTGCAAAACCTTTGGCAGAAACGACTCCTGAGGATTGGGACCGGGTGATTACTACCAATGCAAAAGCTCCCTATTTCTTATCACAAAGGGCTATCCCTTTATTGCGCCAATCCGAAAATGCTACTATTATAAACATTTCATCCGTTGTAGGACGGAAAGGATACGAGAATCAATCCGCTTATGCCGCTTCTAAACACGCATTGATGGGGTGGTCGAAAGCGTTGGCCCGAGAAGTTTTAAAAGATAAGATCAGAGTTCACACCATTGCTCCGGGAGGGGTCGAAACAGATATGGTTACAAAGACTCGGCCTGATCTTGATACTTCTATCCTGATAAAACCGGAAGAAATTGCAGAGTGGATAGTTTTTCTACTTAGTCATCGGGGAAATGCGATGACAGACGAGATTAATATACGGAGAGCTCTTAATACTCCGTTTGATTAAATCCCGAATTTATTAAAGGGCCGAAACAACTTTTTGCTTTTATATAAAGGAAGGCTGTTCTTAGATCATTGGGAATGATAAAAGAACAGCCTTTTTATTTGATAGTCATCGAAAGACTAATAGTTTATTTAACTAATTTGGAAATTGCTCTAAAGTTCGGTGCTTTTGCCGAACGTGTCAATTCGAAAAGAACAGATTCGTAAGATGTGACCATAATTCCTTCGTGACGGAGACGTTCTAATACAAGACTCTTGTTCTCCTGAGTTCTGGAACTGATACAATCAAAAACAACAACCGGATTAAATCCCTTCTGTTTCATGTCGATAGCTGTTTGTAATACACAAACGTGAGCTTCTATTCCACAAAGGATAATGTCTTTTTTCTGCTGAGTTGTCAACCATTGAGTGTATACCGATTCATCAAGGCAACTGAAATCAGTCTTTTCAATGGGGTTAAAATCCGGGATTAAAGCTTTAACTTCAGAGATTGTTTCTCCAAGTCCTTTCGAGTATTGCTGGGTAACGGCTGTTGGAACTGCAAGCTCTTGCAATCCTTGAATGAGGATCAGACAGTTATGCAGCAACTCTTCTTTTTGACTCATTGCAGGAACAAGTTTTTCCTGCATGTCAATAATCAGTGCTGTAGTATTTTCTATACAAATTCTCATTTCTAACAAGCTTTATTATTTATTTTAGGTTCTCTAAGTTGGCTTGGCGGCGTGATTTATCACCAAGATAGCCACCATGATGTCTTTTGGCATAATCTTCGTTTGTAAAGCCAATTTTTTTCATCATTGAAACAACTAAAGCATCTCCAATTACAGTCATTACAGTTGTTGAGGTGCTTGGTGTTAATCCAAGCGGACAAACCTCTTTGGGATTTCCGGTATGCAAGCAAACATCAGAAACCTTAGCCAATTCGCTTTCTTTATTGCTGGTAATGACAATAAGAGGCAATCCTGCATAGAGCTTTTCTGCGAGATTTATTAATTCTAGAATCTCCCGTGTTTTCCCTGAATTTGAGATTAAAAGCAGGGCATCGTTGGGCTGTATAACGCCAAGATCTCCATGCTGGGCATCACTCGGATGCAGGAAGACTGAGGGTGTACCGGTTGAACTGAAAGTTGTAGCTATATTCAGTGCAATTTGTCCTGCTTTCCCCATTCCACTGACAACCAATTTGCCTTGTTTAACATGAACCGATTGATATATCAGCTCGATCGCTTTTTGAAAATCATCAGTAACCGGGATGTTTCGGATAGCCTGTGCTTCCTGTTCCAGTACGTTTTGAACAATTTGTTTAAAATCCATATTTTATCGTAATTTCCCGGTATATCAGTTGTAGTTAAACTGTTCCCGGATATCTTAATATTCAGACATTATGCCATACTGCAAAGCTATGTGAATTTCCTTTTTCCCCAAAAAATTGACGGGATGTTTTTATGACTTATTGTCTAAAATGAAACTTTTTGTTCTGTTTTATCAGAGAGACTGACTGATTATTCCATAGAAAGAAGTATTCGTAGGATTTAAACACATACTCTAAAACGATTCTCTTTTTCGTAGTGACTGATATCTTAGTCTTTTAATAGGTGAAATTGACCGATTGAGAATGGATATATTTTATCTGGATATACTCGCCGCAGATAATCAGAGTCCTTTGAATTTAATGTCTTGTTTGTTGTATTAACAGAAGAGATTGATGAATATCGACTTTAATGAGAGTGCAGATCTTCTCAGTCTTTTAAAATCTGAAATAAATAAAAGGTTGTAATCCGGCACTCATTGCATAGTAGAGTAAAATACCTGTTAAAATGCCAAATGAAATTTTTATAATAAAAGGCAACTGAATAAACCAGCCACGACCGTATTCTTTAATCTGGGCCGGGAAACCATGTAAAAAGTACCCTGAAATAATTAATACAAGAATAATTGAGTAAGTTGGCAATAATAATTCCGGATTCTTTGGAAAGAATGAGTGTGTTAGCTGATAGAGCATTTCTTGAATCGTTACCATGTCATCAGCACGGAAACATATCCACGCAAAAGCAACAAAATGGAAGGTTAAAATGATGGAAAAGGTACGTGTAACTTTGGTCGATTTTAGATTTGGGAAAATGGATTTCCATAACCGATGAAGACATAGAGCCATTCCGTGAATACCACCCCAAATAATGAATCGGATATTTGCACCATGCCAAAGCCCCCCCAAGAGCATGGTGATCATTAGGTTTAAATAAGTACGAATCTTTCCCTTTCTGTTTCCTCCCAACGGAATATATAGGTAATCTTTGAGCCAAAGAGATAATGAAATATGCCATCTTTTCCAAAATTCACTGATGTTTGCAGATCGATAGGGTGAGTTAAAATTGATTGGCAAACGGAATCCCATTAGTAGCCCCAGTCCAATTGCAATGTCAGTATACCCGGAGAAATCACAATAAATTTGAAGTGCATAACCATAAATTGCCATAAGAACTTCGATCCCGGAATAGGAGAGTGGTGTCTCAAATACACGATCCACAAAATTTATGGATAGATAATCCGAAATAATGATCTTTTTTATAAGTCCTCCGATTATTAAAAAAAGAGCATGACCGAATTCTTCTTTTCTGACCTGATACTTCTGATAAATTTGAGGGATAAAGCCTGCTGCTCTGACAATTGGTCCTGCAACCAATTGAGGAAAGAATGTCAGATAGAATCCAAAATCCAGAGGATTCTTTAACGCCTTAACATCTCCACGATATACATCTACCACATAACTGATAGCTTGAAAGGTGAAGAAAGAAATGCCAATAGGAAGAATTATTTTTTCTACCGGATTATGAGTTCCAAAAATCTCGTTTTGCCAAATGACTAGCCAATTAACGGCCACATACTTAGTATTCAATGTCTGGTTTAACAGATTGATAATGAAATATGCGTATTTGAAATAACTTAATATTCCGAGGTTGGTTATTAACGACAGGGTCAACCATAATTTCTTCTTTAGAGGAGATAAGGATTTCCCGATTGCTAGCCCGCACAGATAGTTTGTCAGACACGAAATGAGAAGAAGATCGAGAAAAGGCCCGCTTGTGCGATAATAAAAAAAGAGGCTGATTACAAACAGATATAAGTTTCGAAGAGGTATTCTTTTGTAAACGAATGCAAATCCGCCTAATACAATGGTAAAGAAGATCCAGAAAACCTCTGAAGTGAAAAGAAAAGGAGAGGTATCTGAAAATTGTAGAAGCTTTACAAAGAAGAAATATAGTCTTTCAAAATCCATAATCTTGTCAATCCTTTTTCTTATTTAATGGAATAAGTAGTGCCTTGCTTAACATCCGTCCAACGCTGTCTGCCCCCAGACGATTAAAGTGAATGTAATCCTTTGTTCCGAGAGAAGGACATGAACCAACCCATCTAATCATCGAATTCTTTCCACCCATTTCTCTTTCCAGATCCCAGAAAGCGATGCCAGCTTCCTTGGCAACCTCTGCCTGTGCTTTTTTTACATCCTGTAGGTTCGGATAAGATTCAAGACTGGTTCCGCTTCGTTTGGCCATATCAGATACTCCGACTACTAATATTGGAACTCTGGGATCAGCTGCACGAATCAGTTCAATTTGTTTTTTCAGCATACGGGTATAAAAGCGATACGATTTTAACATTCCCGGAACAAGGTTTACCCCGAACTGTAAAACAATTAGTCCTACATTATTCTCTTTCATGAAGTTGGAAAGATATAACTTGGGAACTTTTTGTAAATGCGGAATTATTTGTCCTCTTAATGAGATGTTGTCCACATAAACTCCGGGTCCGGATCCAAGAAAAACTCCGTGGATCTTCATGTTTTTCCCAGGTAAAAATAAAAGTTTCAAAGAAGAAGGGGTTCCATTCAATTTGATATTCTGAATCCTTGGTTCTTGGGAACTGGGAAGTGTTACCTCTTGGTAATTATTGCCAGATGTTGCAATTTTTATTTCGCTCTTGTTATCTTCAGCAGAATAATAGACTTCCAGATTTGAAAGAGAAGTCTTATGTGTACCTGAAATTTGATTCACTAGAAGAGAAGCGTTGCTCATTTGTACTTTTGAGTAATTGGCGAGAGGGGAAAATGGATCTGAATTGTTTTTATCATAGATACGGGAATTGGTCCATCCTGATGATTTTTCTACAATAAAACCTTCCATTGAGTTGTATATATCTTTGACAGGTAAAAAGCCTGCACCTTTCCCTCCATATTTTGCTTGAAGGATGTGCCGGAGTGTACTTGTAATATGATCAGATTCAATTTGTGAATCTCCAAAATAGAGTATATGAACTCGTTTCGTCCTAGATTGAGAAATGCGTCGTGTTAATTCTTTTTGAAAAAGGGAATCATATGATATGCTTTCAATAGAAATTTTAGGAAGAAAATCATGAAAATGAGAAACAAGAGAGATGGAATCATTTGACATTCGCATAACTTGTATTATGGAATCATTTGATGTCCCTATATTGGGATTTGAAGCGTAATCAGAAAGAGTATCGAACATTGCTTCGTTGCCCTCTTGTATAGAAGAAGGAATCACTCCATCTGGACCAACTGGAAGGACCTTCGGACTTATATAACGCATTAATCCGGAAAGCATAAGTAGTACGATCAGAAAGTAAAAAAATATCCAAATTGGCTTCATATTACCGGGAAGACAGAGATTATTTACTAAACATTATACTAAAAAATGCAAATTAGTACGAAAAAAGCAGAATTCATTGATTTTACAATGAATTCTGCTTTTAATAAATATTTTTTAGAATTGGAATGATCAAACTATTATTCTTTAGGAATTTTAATTTTGACTCCTGGTTTTAAATGCTTTGGATCACTGATTCCATTGAATTTCAAAATCTCTTTACTGGAAATGCCATGGAACTTTTTCGAGATAGTCCAAAGAGATTCATCCTTTTTGATAGTATAGGTAGTATACTCTGCAGAAGCCTTTGCTCTCTTTGTCTCTTTCCTTACTTCTCTTTGGGGTTCTTCTTGTTCCTCTTTTTCTGCAGATCGCACGTGGGCAGTCACATTTCTTTCGGTTTCTTTTCCAGCGTATTGTTGCTCTTTATTCTCATTGGAATGACCTGTCTGCGTTGAAGAATATCGTTTCTCAGCAGCAATATGCATTTCTGCCTTCTTATTGAATTCTTCAGCATTTGACTCCGGAACGTAGACTACAACTTTCTGTCCGATGTTTACCAGGTTCTTTTTAATCTTGTTCCAGTTTCTTACATCAGAAAGGCGAACTTTGAACCATTCTGCAATATTATCCAGGCTGTCTCCCTCTTTTACTGTATAGAATACTTTGACTTTCCCTTTTAACTCTTCAGCCAGAAAGCTCGCATAATTATTACGTTGAGGCATTCTCATCCGATTGTCATGGAAATACAGATCTCTATTGTAGGCATAAATCTGATGGGAATTATTGATGTAATACTTAATTTTATCCATTGGCAGTCGGAGGGCATAAGGCTTATTGTTCAAAGCCGGAATTACATCACCTCGGTATTGTGGATTATATTCTCTGAGTTGTTCAACAGGAATATTCAAAACTTTTGATACTTGTTGTAGATGAATATAATCTCTAATCATGATTGTATCAGCAGTGATAGGGAAGTTGGGTTTTTTCGGATGTAGTTGATGGCTTTGATAATAATGAAAGACATAAGCTGCTGCGATATAGGCAGGAACATAATCACGAGTTGCCTGCGGAAGACTATAGTAGATTTTCCAGTAGTCCTGGCTTCCTCCATTCCGAGCAATTGCTTTCTGAATATTTCCGGGACCGCAATTATATGCAGCAATAACCAAATGCCAGTCATTAAAGATATCATGAAGCCTTTTTAAATACTTTGCTGCAGCTTCTGTTGATTTTACAATATCCCTTCGTTCATCAACATAAGAGTTTATTTCAAGTCCATTTTGTTTTCCTGTTCCATACATTAATTGCCACATTCCGCATGCACCTACAGGCGAAACCGCTCTTGGGTTTAGAGCAGATTCAATTATGGTCAAATATTTTAATTCCTGTGGTAATTCATACCGGTCGAAGATTTCTTCGATAATCGGGAAGTAGAATTTTGAAAGCCCAATCATTACCTCTGTCTTCCAACGGATGTGCTGAAGATAGTACATGATATTTTTTTTCACGACAGGGTTGAAAGAGAGAGGAACAGGAGAAGGAATACTTTGAAGTCTGCGTACAATAACAGAATCAGGAACATTCAGACTTTTAATTTCGGCTTTTGAAAGACGAGTAGTGTCCATATCAAAAGCAGATTTTACATACCAACTGCTAATTAGTTCATCAATTTTCTGACTGAAAGGGTCCTCTATTGGTTCAATCTGAAATTTTTTAGTAAAAGTATTTGATGATATTGCAGGTTCAGCGCGTTTCTTTTTAACGCTGGTTACGTGATGAGTCGTAACATGTTTTTGGCTACGGCTATGCCGCCCCTTTCCGAATGAATTAACCGAAACGATAAAGGCAAGGGTTAATACCACAAATAGGTATGTCCATGGTTTCATGAGCATTCGATTTTAGAATCCAATCTTACATTGCAGTCCGATAAACGGTTTGTCATTG
>JAUZOB010000139.1 GCA_030706665.1 Bacteroidota bacterium | reverse complement strand
TGGGTTTATAACTGGTGGAATATCTTTAAAGACATTAACAACAACACATATGGGCACAATAAGTCTCTTGCCATCATAACAATAAGCACAAATGGCAAGATTCAATTGATTGCTCCCCTTGTAAAGGTATATCGGAAAATGGGGCCTTTTAAAGTATCGTTTATTGAATTCATCGGGCAACAATGGGGAGCCACATCCATTTCGTTTTTAAAAGACAGGAATTTTTCAATAACCTTAAAGGAGATCATCGCTTTCTTAAACAAGAATATATCATATGATATATTTCACATTCGGCAAATTCCATTCGATGATGAGCCAGAATATTCGATTACCTTAAAACCATATTCCGGTTGTCCGTATATAAAAATAGCCGATTACAATACTTTTGACGAATACAAGGATAAGATATATTCAAGGAAATTAAAACATTACCTTCGCACCTCATACAACCGAATGGAGCGGGATGATATTAAAACAGAGACTTCCGTAGATCAAATAACAGATGAGAATCTCAAAGAAATCGTTCGGTTGTCAATGTCTAAAATCCAGGACCAAAAAAAATGTGTCTATTGTAAAGATGAAAAGCTCAATTTCTATACCAGAATATTTAAAGCTTTCCCGTCAAATATTATCTTTATCAAGACCATAAACGGGGTCAATCTGGCTTATCGCATAAACGTATTTTATCAAAACATCAAAACCTGCATTGATACTTCGTTCGACAGAGATTATAAGATGTATAACCTGGGAATTATAACCGTTGATCAAAACATACACGACAGCTTCGAAAATCCAATCACCATACATAGTATGGGGCCGGGCATGGAAGATTACAAGCAAAAATTCTGTCCGGACGTTCAATTAATCGGAAGATATATCCAAAAAGGCAATACCATCCTTTCAAACGTATATAATCCCTTATTTTGTTATATTACGGAATGGAATGATCATAAAAAAGAGAAGCTGATGGATAAGAAGGATTTCCTAACGAACGTACTCATATCAATGATTCATTTTATTCTCAGTGATTAAAATCAAACTTATCCGATGAAATCTGAGAAGAAAAACATCTTTCGAAATTGACCTTCATTGCAAATACACAAAGACCGGAGCATGAAATATGTTCTCTACGTGGGGTTTCCGGGTTTCCCGGGTTGGTTGGCACAGATCAAAAGACAGCACCTGATTGCCAAAGGATTGACGGAAGCGGGATGTTCCGTCAGAATTTTTAACCGATATGGAACTCACCAGCCGAACGACGGCACTTCGGTTTTCGCAAAAGGAAATTTTGAAGAAATCGAATATGAATTTTGCAGCGGAACTCCGTTCAGGCCTTCCGGCTTCATAAAAAGGAATCTGTTAAAGGGATACGGTTTGTGCGTCGAGTTTTTCCGGATTGTTTCCTGTCGTATGAACCATCAAGCAGATGTGATAATCATTACGGTCAACTCTTTATGGGGACTGGTTTACTACACCCTGCTTGCAAAGCTTTTGGGAATTCGATCAGTCTATGATGCCGTAGAATATTGGAATATTCCCCGACATGGAATTTCAAAAATTGTTACACTGTTAAAGAACCGGTTGTACCTTGATTTCGCGGACCGGGTCATCGTGATCAGCGATTTTCTGTACGACAGGGTAGTTCGGATCAAACCGGGCAAACCGGTACTAAAAGTTCCGCCCTTATGCGACTTCGGCAAATTTACCAATCCTATTCCGTC
The DNA here is from genome assembly GCA_030706665.1 of Bacteroidota bacterium. Classification (GTDB taxonomy): domain Bacteria; phylum Bacteroidota; class Bacteroidia; order Bacteroidales; family Prolixibacteraceae; genus JAUZOB01. The sequence continues at coordinate 6,658 of JAUZOB010000139.1, read as the reverse complement.
AATTTCAGAACCGGAAAAAAGAAAGCCATGGTTTCTCTATTGCGGATCGATCGCCTACAGCGAAGTAATTTATTTCATTCTTGAAGCATACCGGAAACTGAATGCCGATGCGGAACTGGTTATCATTGTCAGCGGTGATCCCGGGGCAGAGCTGGAGAAGCTGAAAGAAGCACTTCGAAGGGAGCAATCGGATCACATCACGTTATTGCACAACATCTCCGATGAAGAGTTGATCCGCACCTATCGAAGCAGCCTGGCACTGTTGATTCCTTTGCGCCCGACCTTTCAGGATATCGCCCGTTTCCCGCATAAGATCGGAGAATATACGGCAGTGGCAAGACCAATCATTTCGACGCGGATCGGGGAAATCGGGAATTTCTTTATCGACGGGATCAATGCATTCATTGCAGAATCTTATGAAGTTGAGGCTTTCAGTGGTAAGATGAAAGAGGTATTGAGTAAGCCGGAGTTTGCCCGAGAGATCGGTTTTCAGGGGTTTCAGACCGGATTGCAGCATTTCGACTATCGAAAAAAAGGTCCTGTGATTTATGAATTCCTTTTCCATCCGGGGGGCAAGGTTCAGTCGCCCGATTCAAACCAGATTAAGAATTAAAGATAATTTCGGCATGAGAATACTGCACATCATCTATTCGCTAACATCAGGTGGAGTTCAGCGTTTTGTGGTCGACCTTTGCAATGAACTATCGGCCAAGGGACATGAAGTGCATTTGTGTGTTATGCTGGATGACCGGATTGACGGATTCGGTTTCTTTGTCCGCGATATTTCACCTGCCGTTCATTACCAAAACCTGAGAATTCCTTCCGGGTTCCGGCTCTCGAACATCTTCCGTTTTTACAAGGTGATCCGGGAGATCAAACCGGACATCGTGCATTGCCACCTCAACCTGGTAAATTACGTCTTCCCGCTCACCTATCGATTCCGGAAGATGGCATTTTTTCAAACCATTCACAATGACGCTCCCCGTGAAGTCACAAACAAAGTGGAATATCGTCTGCGAAGATTTTTTTATAAAAACGGAAAGGTAAGGCCGATTACCATCTCCGAAGAATCGACCCGTTCGTTTGTAGAATATTACAGAACCGATCAATACACTGAGATCTACAACGGAGGGCATAAGCCCGTTGAGTCGGAAGAATTCGGGGAAGTAAAACGCTCTTTCGAAAAGTTGAGGGAAGACCGTAAAATGATATTCCTGCATGTGGCCCGTTTTGCGGCACAGAAGAATCAGGAGATGCTGATTCGGACATTTAACCGGCTGATACAGGAAAACTTTCCAGTGGCTCTGCTTGTGATCGGATCTGATTTTGATTCCCCCAAAGGAAAGGAGTTACAGGGAAAAGCGATGAATGGCATTTGGTTCCTGGGAGAAAAGCACAATATAGCCGATTACTACCTCAACGCCGATGCGTTTTGTCTGACTTCAATTTTTGAGGGGATGCCCATTACCCTGATCGAATCGTTTGCCTGCGGTTGCATTCCGATTTGTACTCCGGTAGGAGGAATTATCAACACCATCCATCACAGGGTAAACGGATTCATTTCTCCGTCTGTCTCCGAAGAAGACTATTACAATACAGTATTGGAATTTATAAAATTCGGGGATCAGATCCATAAGAAAGACCTGACTGACTTCTTTAAAGAGAAGTTAAGTATGGAAGCCTGCGCACAGAAACACATTTCAGAATATCACAAGTCCGTATCATGAACTTCTTCAGGGAAATCATCGGCTGGTACATTTACCATAAATGTTATTTTTTCATCCGAAAAAAGATCAGAATTCTGTCGGTGTATGTTCATAATCCTACTCCGGATCAATTAGAGCCGTATATCAGATGGCTCATGAAAAAGGGATATGAATTTATCCGTCTGGATCAGATCCGTCTCCTTTTGGATTATGAATCCAAAAGCAGGAAGAAATATGTCCTCTTATCGTGCGACGATGGATGGCAGAAGAATTTACAGTTGGTTCCGCTACTGGAAAAGTATCAGATACCACTTTTGCTCTTTGTGGCGACACAACCGATCCGGGAAGGTAATTTTTGGTGGGAAACCGTTTTGTCGGGACCCGGTTCACTGAAAGAAAGGGCTGAGCTCCTGTCTCAGTTCAAGAGATACTCTTACGAAAGATTCAGGACAGATTTGGAAAAACTGAAAGAATCGGTTTCTCTCGAACGGTCAGCTCTAACGTCCGACCAGTTAAAAGAGCTGGCAGCCAATCCGCTGATCACGATTGGGGCCCATACCGTATCTCACCCTATTCTACCCAACTGTCCGGAGAAAGTTCAGGAAAACGAAATCAGACAATCAAAAGAGCAACTGGAAGCATGGCTTGGGAAAAAGATTATCGCCTTTTCTTATCCCAATAGCAGCTATAATGATACAACTGTCCGTTTGGTAAAAGAAGCAGGGTTTCAATATGCCTTTACGGCAAAAGATACTTATCTGAAAAGTCATCAAACCGATCCCTTTTTAATTCCCCGTTTTTTTCTGAATCCCTACGGCGGATTTTATGAGAACAGGGCAAGAATTACGGGAAGCTGGTATTGGATGAAAAGAATCATCCTGACGATTTACCATCGGGACCGATCATAATGATCATTCCGCAAGAGAATCATCGGCCAGGCAGGATTATTGACATCTCTGACCGTTTTGGATTCTGGATGAAATTCAAAAACGAAAATGATCAATCGGAATCAGGAATAATTAAATCCCTTCATCAGAAATTGCTAACCTCTATTTCAATTTAGGTATGGAAGGAGATCCGGAAACGAAGTTGATTAATCGGTCTATGAATGTTAAAATAAATAATTAAAAGTATATGTTCTTTTATATTTCCAAAGAGGTCTCATCACAAGTTCTGGTCATCGGTCCGTCATATAAAAAAGCGAAAGGCGGAATTGCCAGCTTATTGAAAAGTTACGCCCGCTATTTTGAGACTTTCAACTTTATTCCAACGACGAGTGACGGAACGATTCTTTACAAGATAGTCATATTCTGGACTGCCCTGCTTCGGTTTGTTTACACCCTGACTTTCAAAAGGATCCGGATTGTTCACATTCATGGTGCCTCTTACGGAAGCTTTGTCCGCAAAAGCATCATCATTCATATAGCACACTTTTTTAGGAAAAAGATTATTTATCACATCCATGGAGGAGAATTTATCCGATTCATCGATACCTGCAGGTTCAGGAAGCAGGTTTTAAAAACATTAAACCTGTGCGATGTCATTTTGGTTCTTTCCGATCAGTTCCAAAAATCACTCATGATTCTTACCGGACATCGAAAAATCAGGATCTTGAACAATCTTATCGGACAACCCGAATCGGTAAACGGAAGTTCTTCGGATCAGTCCGTTGTGAATTTCCTCTACCTCGGCGATATTCGTCAGGCTAAAGGTATTTATGATCTGGTGGAAGCCATTAGTGATTACAAGGAAGAATTACAGGGGCGAATGAAACTGATCATCGGAGGAACCGGCAACTCCGTTCTTCTGAATTCGATGATCAAAGAAAACGGTCTGGAACAACTCATCGAGTATAAAGGGTGGATTGGAGAAAAAGAGAAAACGGAGACTTTCAAAAAATCAAAGGTTTTTATTTTGCCTTCATACTATGAAGGAATGCCGATGTCAATTTTGGAAGCTATGTCATACGGACTCTCAATCATTGCGACAGATGTGGGCGGTATATCCGAAATTGTAAAAAACGGAGTAAACGGCTTTTTAATTTCACCCGGGGATAAATACATGTTGATAAAATCGATCCGGAAATTTATTGACCATCCTTCTCTTCATGCAGAGTTTCATGATTGTTCCCTGCGGATCGTCCGGAATTATTTTCCGGAATCTGTCTTTAATGAGTTAAACCTAATTTATAAAGACACACTGAACCAATAAAATATCTTCACCCCCTTTTATCCGCCTGCTATAGTTCGGGGTCAGTCAGCAAGTCTCCCACGGATGAATCAGGATCAATTGATGAATTTTAGGCCCCATTAAAAAATAAACCGATCCCCTCCCACAAGATTATGGATCGTATATTAAAATAATTTCAAGTATTACAACAATGTTCTGTTTGCTGATTAAAAGAATCCTGAAATTTTTTTTCCGCTTTTTACCGTTGTACAAACGAACGCGAAAGGAGATATTGGGCAACGGAACGACTGATGAACAAAAGTTTTGTCAGCTGATAGACCATTGTCTGAGTACAGTCCCTGTTTACAGGGACTATTTCAGAGAGGCGATCGCGAAAGGGACTCCGGTTCTATTCAATGATTTTCCGATCGTGAGGAAAAAAGAGATTATCGGGAAAGAAGAACAATTTATTTCGGACAAATACTCAAAAAAGAACCTGATACGGAACGCGACCGGAGGATCAACAGGAATCTCGGTTAATTTTTATGCATCGGTACGGGAAATCATAAAAGTTACCGCATACGCCGATTACGCTTTCTCGCTGATTGGCGAAAGGGAAAGTCTGAGGATCGCAACCTTAAGAGGGATTTATCCCAGGCACCGGATATCATGCTGGTATTGGGGGCAATTGGTTCTTTCATCTTATGATCTGACACCGGAAAACATTCCCCGATATATAAAGCTCATCGAAAAACACAAGATTAACTGTCTGCATGTCTACCCTTCATCAATTCGTATCTTTTGCAAATATGTGAAAGAAATGGGATTAAGCGGAAAACTCCGACATATCCGGGGAATTCTTTCGAGTTCAGAGACTCTGTCGCAAGAGGACAAAAACCTGATTCTTGAGTTGTTTCCAGCCGCAACGCTGGTTGATCTTTATGGTCAGTCGGAACATGTGGCATTTGCCATTTCAGTGAATAGAGGACCTTACCGCTTTCTGCGAAGTTTCGGGATTCCGGAATTTATTGATACCGAAATGAGATGTAAGGATCACAGGATATGTGAAATAGTTGCCACAAGTTTAATTAATAAAGCGATGCCTCTGATTCGGTATGGGATTGAAGATTTTGTAGTGATTGATTCAAAAGGGGAAGTCAGATCAATATTGGGGCGATCGCAGGATTTTCTGATCGGAAAGAATGAAGAAATCCTCCCCTGTCTGGTTGTTTACGATCATGACACCATGATCAATGTGATCAGCTATCAATATTTTCAGGAGAAAGCAGGAGAAGTTGAGCTCCGGATTAAGGCGAATAACTGTTTCGGTGAAAAGGACCGGTCGATGCTTATCCGGGATCTCCTGACTACGTTTGATGATAAGATCTCTGTTCGGATCAAGGTAGTGAAAGAGATGGAGAAAACCCGTGCCGGCAAACAGATACGGGTCATTCAATGCCTGAACATATGGAATTATCTCAATTCTGCGACAGAGTCGCTTACCGGTACACACAAGGATATAGAGTCAGCCGGCTCTTCAATTTAAATGATAAATAAGAGCGGAAAGGCCTGAAGCATTGAGCTGATTTAATGGTCCAATGATCGGGAATTTCGAACCATCATAATTTTTGAGCGATAAAACATGAGTTACGGGAATAAATTCATCCGACACTTGTACGATTTGGCTCCTTATCCTGTCAAAACCATATTTACTTCGATCTATGGTCTCCGACAAAGGCAAACAAGATATGGGAATTTCTTTGAGGAAGAGATTAAACTCCTTAAAAAATCACAGTACTGGGATTCGGGAGAACTGCTTCGTTTTCAGTTTGACAAATTGACTCAATTTTTTAAAGAGATCCGAAATGTTCCGTATTACAAGGAGAATCCGGTGTATCGGGACCTGGATCCGATTGAGATGTCAAAATATCCGATTATTCCACGCTATATTGTCAAGGAGAATCCTTCTGCTTTTTACAACCGGGATAAGAAAGATGTCGTATGGTATCACACCAGTGGTACCAGCGGATCAGCCATGAACTTCCCGTTGAGCATAGAGACCTGGCAATATGAATATGCCTTCCGTTACATGCAATATATGTTGAGCGGAGTTGATCTTTGCCGTCGCGATAAAATAGCGATCTGTGCCAGTCATCCGGTTACGCCTGTATCCAGGACGTTTCCCCCTTTCTGGAGCTATGATGCGGCCAACAATCATTTGTATTTTTCATCGTATCACTTTTCGATGGATAATATGGTGCACTACATTCGGAAGTTGGAAGAATTTAATCCGATGATACTACACGGATTCCCATCATCGATCTATTTACTGGCTCTGGCATATCAGAAATATGGTCGAAAGAAACTGGATCTGAGAGCCATATACACCTCTTCGGAGAATCTTCTGGACTTTCAGCGCAAACGGATCGAAGAAGCCTTTCAGGTTAAAGTTTACAATTGGTACGGGAATGGTGAGAAATGCGCATTTATTGTGGAATGTGAGAAAGGGGAATTGCATCTGAGAAACGAATATAGTTTTACGGAGATTCTAAACAGAGAGGATCATCCCTGCAAACCCGGGGAAACAGGACGAGTTGTTTCAACAAACTATAACAATCCGGCGTTCCCGTTAATTCGCTATGATATAGGCGACTTAGTAACGGTTGCTGAGAACCAGATCTCCCAATGCGGTCGAAGTGGTTTGCTGATCGATAAAATTGACGGCCGCAAAGAAGAGTACATTCTGACCCCGGAAGGGAAAATAGTGGGATTGCTGGATCCTA
>JAUZOB010000138.1 GCA_030706665.1 Bacteroidota bacterium | reverse complement strand
ATAAAAAAGAGCAGGGATCGGTTAAAACTGATCCCTGCTCTTTTTTTGCTCGTCCGAAACAAAAGGATAGAAGACTCTGAATATTTCAATCCATTGGAAGTTACTACTACAATAGAAAAACTGTTAATGAACCCATTGGACAATTAAGAGAATTCTTCTTTCAGAAATTGCAGAAAGCTTCTTGTTGACGTTTCTCAAATCTCAAAAATTAAGCTCAAAATATATGAGATCTTGTCATTTGATAATGAGAACGGTCCGGAAAAACGAATACACGGTTTAATTTAAACCAGAGGCTCAAAATATATTTTAAGCCTTTATCTCAATTGACACTGACCTTTCATCCTATAATTCCATAAAATAAATGCAAGATCATTAAATCCGTCTGACCAATTGATCCAAGTCTCTGATTCCTTAGAATCCTGCATCCCTCTACAGGTATTAACGCCTAATACTCATCCGGAAGTTCCTTCAGCTGCTGATAGGTAAAGACCGGACCGTCCTTGCAGACATAGTATTTACCGACGTTACAACGACCGCATTTACCAAAACCACATTTCATGCGATTCTCAAGTGTGGTATAAATGGCATCTTCTTTGAACCCCAGTTTCTCAAGAACCGGGAAGGTGAATTTGATCATGATCGGTGGGCCACAGACAATGGCTATCGTATCTTCTCCAGAGGGGGCCAGCTTCTCTACAACCGAAGGCACAAAACCTACTTCACCTTTCCACTCTGGGGTCTCTCCTCCGGGATCGACAGTCAAAGTCAGGTTAACATCAGGCCTTGATTTCCATTCCTCCAATTCCGATTTATATACAAGATCCTCAACGGTACGGGCTCCATAAACGATTGATACCGACTTGAAATTCTCCCGAAGGTCTAATGCATTCCAGATTACGCAACGCATTGGCGGGAGTGCAATCCCTCCTGCGATAAAGAGAAGGTTTTTCCCCTTCCATTCTTCCAAAGGGAATATATTCCCGTAAGGGCCACGAAAGCCGATCGTATCTCCTTCGTTACAATTGGCTAAAGCAGTGGTTACCTTTCCCACCTGCCGGAATGTGCATTCAATATATCCTTGTCGGGTCGGGGAAGAGGCAATACAAAACGTCGATTCTCCCACTCCGAAGACCGAGTATTCGCCAAACTGTCCGGCTTTAAAATCGAACCGATCTTCCTCCTCTTTGTTCTCGAACCTCAATCTGAAGGTTCTGACACCCGGGGCCTCTTCGGTAATCTTTTCGATTCTCATCAGGAAAGGCTGGTATATATTTTCCATACAAGTAATTTTATAAATAGGATTCAATTTGTAATATCTATAAAGATTCGGTTTCGAAACCTGAATCTCTTATTATAATCAAAACAATACGATTCAATATTCCTTTATGGACTTTGACAATGATTTATAGAGCTATAGAGCTAGAATAACTTCCCGGCAAATAACGCTTGTCTATGTTCTACTTGATCTTATTCTCAACCATTTGAGGACATCTTCTGCCTATTAATAAGACCTCATCCTGATCTTTTCCCCGGAATAGTCCAATTGTCTTCTCCGGACATCTGCGTTAAGATCTGTATCTCCTCTTCCCTAAATCTCTAAAGAACTAATTCATGACATCTATTAAAATGTTCTCCCTGAGAGGAGCAATCCCCTTTTTAACCTTTTGATTTCCCCCAAAGCCTATTCCTGACTTTGGTTAGATTGTCTTTCATTAAGGAGGATCTCCCCTGTTTTAAGCCTATGATTTCAATATTGATTTTAAATGATCCAGAATATTCATATCGACCGGACAGGCACGAGAACAGCGGCCGCAACCGGTACATCCTATTTCGTGGATGCGTTCGGGCATGTAAACATATTTGTGCATAACCCGCTGACGCCATCTTTGTGCCTGATTCATCCTGGGATTATGCCCTGAAGCATGCTGCGTAAAGAGAGAGAATCCGCAGGAATCCCAGCATCGTATCCGTGTCCCTTTTTTCCCATGCGCTTCATCCTGAATGTCAAAGCATGCACAGATTGGGCAGATATAGGTACAGGCGCCGCATCCAAGACATCTGATGGATTGTTGTTGCCATATCTCGCTTTCAAATACCTTTTCCAGCTTCTCTTTCAACAGATCCGGAGTAAACATTACAGGGACATCTGCCAGAAACTCTTCTTTTCGGATGTTGTCAGAAGATTCGAAAAGCGAATCGCTTCTTTCAATTACTCCTTTCCCTTTTTCGGTAACAGCTTCGACCAGATAACCGGCTTCTCCTGCTTTGGTGATCAGCAAATCACTTCCTGTAGTATTCCCCGGGTTTCCACCAACGGAGGTACAGAAGCAATATTCATCGCATTGATTGCAGCTAAAGCCAATTATAGTAGTCTTATTCAGACGGGTATTAAAGATCTCGTCTTTATAGTCCCAGTTGAACAAGGACTTCAATACTTTGAAACCTGCAGCATCGCAGGGACGAAGCCCCCAGATTACAATCTCGGGGATTGAATCAGGGTTGAACTGTTGAATTTCCACTCCGTCTTTCCCTTTCTTATAAGAGAAAAGATTCTCATACCGAGGGAAGATAAGATTTTTGGGTGAAGCGGCAGTCTGAATAAAGTCAGTACAGATCTCTTCGTAACGGGTTACAAGATCAAAAACGACCTGATCGTTTCGCCTAACCGGGGCATAGATTTTTCGGTCTTCCTTAAGGAGCTGATAGAACAGCTTCTCAAGCGAAACGGGGGATATTTTATATGTTTCCACAGTTGGCATTCGATTAACGGATAAAGGTTTCATTATCATTCGGCTTGAAAGAAGAAAGGACATTGTTCCCTTCAAGATATTCTTCGGTTGTCAGGTTAAATTCATCCTGAATACTTTCTCTGACGACCCTTGTAAGGGCCTGAAGATTAATATTGACAGGACAAGCTTCTGCACAGGCCCCGCAATCGGTACATCGGCCTGACATATGCATGGCACGTATGATGTGCCACTCCATATTCCCCAAAACATGTGAGGCAACCGGAACCCATTGTGGCTGGGAACTTTCAACCGTACACCTGGTGCAGTAGCAAAGCGGACAGGCAGCCCTGCATGCATAACATCTGATACAACGGGCAAATTCATCTTGCCAGTACTTCCATCGTTCTTCCCTCGACATCTTTCGAATTCGGGCGACCAACTCATCAACCGAATCAGGCTCCTTTTGAGAAGGAATACTCTTGTTTACGAAAGACTTGATTTCTTCTATCGAATTAAGGACAATCACCTGTCCATCTTCGGAGCCGGGAGTAAGGACAAATAGGTTATCCTCGCGGATCTGATTTTCTGAAATCAGCTTGACAATGCTTTGTAACGTCTTGTCGTTTGCTATAATTGCCAGACGGCCGTAATTCTTAATATTCTCTTTGGTGAGATAAACAGCAAGATTATTCTTGCACTCTTCATCAAAAACCATTCGTTCTATGTCTTCCGGTAAAAAGAAAAAGGAAGGGCGAGTACTGCACTTAGTGCCTTTTTCATATCCGATGACCACCCGGACTTCTTGCGAAGTAAGCAGTTCGAGCGATTTATTTTTCATTGCTTTTATCATTTTGCACCTCCGTCAAAAGATTTGGAAATCTGATGATACTCAGAGTAGGGACCTAACTCTTTAATCTTTCCAACAGTATCGGTAACGACTTCTGCCCACTTGGCACCTTCTGCAGCCGACACCCATGAGAACGCGACTCTCCGGATATCGATCCCGACAAAATCTATCAGGTTCCGAAAGATCATCCAACGACGGCGTGCATGAAAGTTTCCCGAAGTATAATGGCAGTCATTGGGATGGCAGCCGGATACGATAATTCCATCGGCTCCTTCATCAAATGCCTTCAACAGGAGCATAAAGTCGATGCGTCCGGTGCAGGGGAATCGTACGATCCTCACATTCACCGGATATTTAATACGACTGGTACCGGTCAGATCAGCGCCTGCATAAGTGCACCAGTTGCATACAAAAGCTACAATTTTAGGTTCAAAATCCATGATTAAAGAGTTACTCATCATTTAACAAAGCTGAGATTTCGGCTACGATTTGCTGACTCGTATAGCCTTCAATATCGATCGACTTGGAACGACAGAAAGCTACACAGGTTCCGCATCCCTGACACAATCCAGGATTAACGTATGCTGCCCGTTTGACAACATTGCCCTTCCTGTCTTTGATGTCCTCCAATTGAATGGCTTGATACGGACAGGCGGTAACGCAAAGGCCACAACCGACACAGGTCGTATAGGTCGGTGGGGGCATCCGGTTGACGACTGCAATGGAAGGATCGCGCTTCAATTCGCTGTTCGAAAAGAGTCCAATGACTTTACTGGCAGCACCGCTGGCCATTGCCACTGTTTCAGGAATATCTTTGGGTGCCTGACATGAACCGGCCAAAAAGATACCGGCAGTGTTGGTCTCGACAGGTTTCAGTTTTGGGTGCGCCTCGGCATAAAAGTTATGCTGGTCGTATGAAACATGAACCTTCTGGGCCAGTTCTTCTGCTTTGGGACTGGCAACTCCGGCAGTAGCCAGAACAACCATATCGGCATCTATCTCAATAGGCTTGCCTCCCATCAGAGTGTCGGCACCCTTGACGATTAACTTCCCGTTGCGTTCATAAATTCGCGAAACTCTTCCTCTTATATATTTTACATCATCTTCTTCAATGGCGCGGCGGACAAACTCTTCATACATTTTACCTCCGGCCCGGATATCCATGTAAAATACATAAGCATTGCCCTGGTGGACTTTATGTTTGTAGAGCATCGCATGCTTGGCTATGTACATGCAACAGATCTTCGAACAGTATTCAATTCCCTTTGCAGGGTCTCTTGATCCGGCGCATGCCACAAATACAATCTTCTCGGGAATCTTACCATCCGAAGGTCTTCTGATCTCACCCAGGGTAGGGCCTGATGCGGATGCCAGCCTTTCGAACTGAAGACCCGTAATGACATCCTGGTAATTCCCATATCCATATTCCGGGAAGAAATCGGTTCCCTTGACATTGAAGCCTGTAGCCAAAACAACGGCTCCTACGTCAAACTCAAGAATCTCATCTTCCTGATCCAGACGGATTGCCTGAGCCGGACAAGTCTTTTCGCATAAGCGGCACTTCCCTTTGGTATAATAAGTACACTGGGTTTTGTCGATTACCGGTTTATTCGGCACAGCTTGCGGAAATGGAATATATATAGCCGTCCGGGTTCCCAGTCCTTCATTGAATTCACTCGGAATCTTTTTATTCGGACATTTTGTGGTACACAAACCACAGCCGGTACATAGTTTCTCATCGATGCTCTTCGCCTTCTTCCTGATCTTAGCTTTGAAATTACCAATGAAGCCCTCCAGACTTTCCAGTTCGGCATAAGTAATCAAAGTAATATTCGGATGACGGGCAACCTCTACCATTCGGGGAGTAAGGATACATTGCGAACAGTCGAGTGTAGGGAAAGTCTCTGACAATTGCGACATGTGCCCACCGATGGATGGATCGCGCTCTACCAGTATAACCTGATGCCCGGCATTGGCTATATCGAGGCTTGCCTGAATTCCTCCGATCCCTCCGCCCAGGACCAGTGCCCTGCGTGTCACGGGAACCGTAATCGGAAGAAGCGGTTTGTTGTTCTTCACCTTTTCCACCAGCATCCTGACCAGGTCGATTGCCTTTTGGGTTGTTGCATCTCCTTTTTCATGCACCCATGAAACATGTTCCCTCAGGTTCGCGATCTCACACATATAAGGATTTAGTCCGGCTTCGGCACATGCGTTCCGGAAAGTCGGTTCATGCATTCTGGGTGAGCAGGCCGCAACGACCACCCCGTTAAGATTATGCTCTTTGATGGCCTCTTTAATCAGATTCTGACCCGGGTCAGAGCACATGTATTTATAATCGATGCTATATAAAACACCTTCCATAAGAGAAGCTTCTCTGGCCACTCTCTCACAGTCGACGGTTGCGCTGATATTCTCTCCGCAATGACAAATAAAAACTCCTATTCGAGACATAATTGCTGATTTCTAAATTGAAACAGGAACAAAATGACGATTCAAGCCCAGCTTTTGATGATCGATCCCTAAAGCCATTCCGATAGCTTGCGTCAGGTAGATTACAGGGATATCAAATTTTCTGCCGGTCGCTTTCTCAATATCCTTTCGACGCATGTCCAGGTTTGCATGGCACATCGGACAGGCAACAATAAGTGCCTGCGCCCCATGTTCAACCGCATCGATTAATATATCTCCCGAAAGCCGGGAAACGATATCAGTACGTGAAACCGTAAATCCGGCACCACAGCACTCGGTCTTAAACGACCATTTTACCGGAGTAGCGCCCAGTATTTCAACAATGCGGTCCATGCTTTGCGGATCTTCTTCCCGATCAAAATTCAGGACATTACCGGGACGCACAAGCAGACAGCCGTAATAACAGGCTGCTTTGAAATTTAACGGGGCTTGTATCTTCTCATTTAGCTTCGGGACGATCGATTGCTCAATGACTTCCAGAACATTCAGGATCTTGATCCCATTGTCCAGGGGCATACCGACCATCTCCGAAAGTTGGCCTTTCAAGACCTTATCTTCGTCCATTTTCTTTTGTGAACTCTTCAATCGATTGTAACAGGCCGCACATGGCACCAGTATTTCATCGGCCCCTTGTTTTTCTGCAAGAGCAATAATCCGTGCAGGCAATGCTTCTGCTACCTTCCGATTCAAATTGTGTGCAGCAGTAGCTCCGCAACAATTCCAATCTTCAACGAAAGTATAAGGGATCTCAAATGTTTTTAGAATTTGCTCCACGGATTCCATGTATTCACGAGAGGAACCTGTTAATGAACAACCGGGATAAACAGCTAAAGGCATAGCTTTAAATTATTTAGATTTTTTAAACAGGCCAGAAACGTTTTTTAATCCGTGCATCTTCTCTGGCAATATATTCAGCTTGCCCTTCAGATACATCTTTGGAGCAAGTTCAACATCTTTCAAAAGGTCAAGTGTTTTCAGCTTGTAGGTCGCTACCAGTCCGATTTCATACAGACGGCCGGTCCATTTAATGCTGTCAAGGAATGATTCATGAAAGGCAATAATCTTCTTCGCCTTCGGGTTCACTTTCTTTTCAGAATAGGCTTTTTGACGCAGAGCATCCATTATCGAAGGGATATCAATGCTCATCGGGCAACGGCAATAACACATCTCGCACGAGAGGCAAAGCCAGATAGAATAGGACCGGAGTATCTTTTCTTCTTCCTGAGGATCATCTGTCTGTAACATTCGCATGATCAGGCTGGGGGAATAATCCATATCGTTCGCGACAGGACATCCGGCAGAGCATTTGCCACATTGGTAGCATTTATTTACTGAGATTCCGGTAATTTCAGCAACTTTCTCCGAAAGAGAAGGCTGACGATTTAAACTCTCCGACATAAATTCTGCTCATTTAAGGTTTAGAATACCAACAATCAGGTTATTTAAATTTAATCAAAATTCGGACTAATTGTACGATTGTCGATTCATCTTTACAACTAGATCCAACGTTCTTTTTGGAGAAACAAATATCTGATCAGTTCGGTCCGATTAAAATTATAGATTATTTATTAGAAGAATACGAGGAGTGCAATGTTTTGTAACATTGCTGACAGATAATGCAATAACCCGTCATATCCTTACATTACTTAATATAATTTCAGAATCGGATACTTACCAGGGGAGATAATTTGAGCCTTGAATATTTATGTGTAATACATAAAATCCCAACTTGTATTTACAAGTTAGTGTAAAATCGCCGCATCTTTTGCATCTATATAAAAAACTTCACGATTTAGCTTTTTTCGGAATGCGCATTCCTCATTTCTCCCGAAACATATTTATAAAAAACAGAGGTGACCGGTAAGCGATATTCCATCCCAATCAACCAATAGGGAAGGTAAAACCTCCTTGATTGACGGGTAGCCTGCAACCCAAATTTCTACTGCATCACCTTTAGCGAAAGACAATGAATGTGCAAGATGATTTGCCCATCCCTCAGGGTTTGGAACACCTCACTACTTTTCCTTCCCGAAGAATCAGAGATTTCAGTAAAGCGAGAATGATAAATCTCAAGAATTCCGTCTGATCCCCAATAATTATTAATTTTGCGGATCAATTGTAAAAAGCCATGTCAATCAAAATTGAGTCGGTAACCAAATACTACGGCAATCAAAAAGCCCTCGACAATTTGTCATTTGAAGTAAATAAAGGAGAACTAATTGGATTCCTGGGTCCAAACGGAGCGGGGAAGTCAACCCTGATGAAGATTATCACCGGATATCTTCCTGCTTCCTCCGGAAAAATATTCATTGACGATGCAGAGGTTACCATTGACAATCCGGAGATCCGCAGAAAGGTGGGCT
>JAUZOB010000137.1 GCA_030706665.1 Bacteroidota bacterium | reverse complement strand
TGGAATGGAAGACGGAACTCTTCCACAGGGAACCAGCCAATATGAAAAACGCGGTATCGCAGTTCACGTTCCTGAATGGCAACCTGACAACTGTATTCAGTGTAACCAGTGTGCTTACGTTTGTCCTCACGCTGCAATCCGTCCGTTCCTGCTTAGTGAAGAAGAAGTAGCCAATGCACCCGCAGGGACTGTTGTTCGTGCAGCAACTCCTGCAAAACAATTCAACGGCCTTCAGTTCCGTATCCAGGTAAGTCCGCTCGACTGTACCGGTTGTGGTAACTGCGCCGATGTTTGTCCTGCAAAGACCAAAGCTTTGGTTATGAAATCACTCGATTCTCAGGCTGAAGAAGTAGGACGCTGGGACTATATGTCTGAAAACGTTTCTTACAAAGAAACTGTCGTCAACAAATTCCAGTCTGTAAAGAACTCACAGTTCGCACAGCCTCTGTTCGAATTCTCAGGTGCCTGCGCCGGTTGCGGTGAAACTCCATACATCAAACTGATCACTCAGCTCTTTGGCGAACGCATGATGATTGCCAATGCAACCGGATGTTCTTCAATCTACGGAGGTTCTGCTCCTTCAACTCCCTATTGCAAAAACAAAATCAGCGGCAAGGGTCCTGCATGGGCAAACTCACTCTTCGAAGACAACGCAGAATTCGGATTCGGTATCTCCGAAGGAGTCGCTTCTCAACGCGACCGTATCCAGTTTATCATGGAGAAAGCGATCGAAGCCGGAGTATCCGATGCTGAAAAAGAAGCTTTCACTGCATGGATCGAAACGAAAGACAACGGCGATGCTTCCGAAGAAGCTTCTGCTAAAGTAGTAGCCGTACTCGAAAATAACGACAGCACAGCAGCCAAAGAAATCCTTGCGCTCAAACAATACCTGATCAAAAAATCCATCTGGATCTTCGGTGGTGACGGATGGGCTTATGATATCGGATTCGGAGGACTCGATCATGTATTGGCTGCCGGCAAAGATGTAAATGTTTTGGTTGTTGATACCGAAGTTTACTCCAATACAGGTGGACAGGCATCCAAATCTACTCCGGTAGGTGCTATTGCAAAATTTGCTGCTTCCGGAAAACGCATCCGTAAAAAAGACCTCGGCGCTATCGCAATGTCTTATGGATACGTATATGTAGCTCAGGTTGCAATGGGTGCGAACCAATCACAATACATGAAAGCGATCCGTGAGGCTGAAGCATATCCGGGACCATCACTGATCATTGCTTACGCACCATGTATCAACCACGGACTGAAAGCCAGCATGGGTAAATCTCAGGAAGAAGAAAAACGTGCCGTAGAATGCGGATACTGGTCACTCTTCCGTTACAACCCATTATTGGAAGAAGAAGGAAAGAATCCATTCCAGCTTGATTCGAAAGAACCCGATTGGAGCAAATTCCAGGGATTCCTCAACGGTGAAGTTCGTTACACTGCTTTGAAGAAATCATTCCCGGCTCACGCTGATGAATTGTTTAAATCAGCCGAAGTCAATGCAAAATGGAGATACTTCTCATATGTTCGTATGGCATCAATGGATTATACCAAAATCGAAGCTTAATCGAATTTTATTTCCGGTTTAAATACAAATCCCTGAGGAGTTTTCCTCAGGGATTTTTTATAATATGACATCTTCTATTTCTAATGCTTCATAATTCCGGAAGCAATTTTATTTTCCTACGGTAAGTACAACTGTAACCGGCTTCAATCCGGGAGACGAAAGCTTAACCGTTGCAACACCTGCCTTTTCAAGTGACTGAACGTAAACCAGTACTTTCCCTTTATAAGAAGTCCGTTTGTTAGTCTTGTAATTCTCTACATTCTCCGGATTTGCATCTTCAATTCCCAACAAACGCACCGGACCACTAACGTCACAAGTCACTATTCCGTTTTTCTCGTAAACGGGATTGCCATTCTGATCGGCAAAGGCCACTTCAATATGAGCTACATCCTGTTTGTCTGCTTTAAGAGATTTCACATCACTCAAGGCAAGCAGTTGAACAGGAGCTCCTACGGTCTTCAACTCATAAGCAGCCACCTCTTTCCCGTTTGTTTTCGCAATAGCCTTTAAAATCCCTTTTTCAAAAGGCATATCCCATGTGATTACCCGTTGCGGGAAATCTGCCATTTTTTTAGATCCTAATGATTTACCATTTAGCAAAAGCTCAACTTCTTCACAATTGGTAAAAGCAGACACCCGAATTGCCTTTCCTTCCGACCAATTCCAGATTGGTTCTGCTTTTTTATGCGACCATAGATTCACAGGCCCGTTATTCTCCGAAGGATCAGAAGTTCCGATATAGACCATCGGTTTATCGCTCCACAAACTTTGACGGAAATAAAATTCAGTCTTCTTATGCCCTGCCAGGTCAATCACGCCGGCAGTATTCACATGATTCGGATATTTACCGGCCTCTCCCAGATACTCGATGCCTGTCCATAAGAACTGCCCCAGGATATTATCACGATCGGTTACAGCTTTCCAAGCATTAAGCGACATTCCTGTTTCACTGCCATATAACACCCTTTTAGGATATTTCTGATGGTGAGCATCATACAAATCCTCCTGATAGTTATACCCCGCAATATCGAGCGCATCTGCATAACCGGTTTCATTCGACATCACAGCAGAAGCCAACCCTGCGGTAACGGGGCGTGATGTATCGTATTGTTTCACTACGGCCACCAACTCGCGGGCAATCTCCCCAAGACGGTTTGCATTCGGAAACGCAGGATTATAACGGGCAAAGGTCTGTGGATTGGTTGCATCATTCAGAATCGGGTGTGAATAAGGATCGTTTGGATAATCAATCTCATTTCCGATGCTCCACATAATGACAGAAGAATGGTTGCGGTCACGCAAGATCTGATCGGAAAGGTCTTTTTTACCCCACTCTTTGAAATTGACAGAATATCCATCCTTTCCGGGGATCCCTTCGTTCCATCCTTTAACCCATTTACGTTTCGGCAGTTCCCATTCGTCAAAAGCTTCATCCATCACCAGAAATCCTTTCCGGTCGCATAAATCCAGAAAGTCTGAAGAATACTCATTGTGACTGGTCCTGATCGCGTTACACCCCATCTCCTTCAAGAGATCCAGGCGACGTTCGATCACTTTTACCGGAACAGCTGCCCCCAGGCACCCTGCTTCATGATGCAAACAGATTCCTTTCAATTTGGTATTCTTCCCATTCAGGAAAAATCCTTTATCCGGATCAAAACGCAGCTCCCGAATGCCGATTCGGATACTCTGATGATCCAGCAGTTTGCCGTCTTTCTTTACAGAAGTCACAAGGGTATACAAATAAGGGGCTTCTACCTCCCAAAGTCTCGGTTTGGCTACTAGCATCGTTTGATTCGAAACAGCCTCCGATGCCGAATTTACCTTTACCATTTCCTTCGACTTGTTGATCGTATCCCGTCCAAACAGCAATACATTCTCCACCTGAAGAGAAACAGGCTTTGAAAACTCATTCACTACTTTAACCTCTACGTTCATTTTAGCCTGCTCCCGACTTACCTGCGGAGTTGTGACGAAAACGCCCCATTGTTTAAGATGTGCATTCCCGGTCATGATCAATCTCACGTTTCGATAAATTCCCGAACCGGTATACCAACGCGAGTCACCGAACTTCGAATGATCCACCTTTACGGCAATGCAGTTCCCCTCTCCGAATTTAAGATAAGGGGTCAGGTCATACTGAAACGAGATATATCCATTGGGCCGTTTCCCCAAATATTTACCATTGATCCATACTTCACTGTTATTATATACCCCATCGAAGTTCACAAACACTTTTCCTCCGGCATAACTCTTCGGAATGGTAAACAATTTGCGGTACCAGCCTGTCCCTCCGGGCAGATAACCGGTCGAACTTGACCACTCACTACTAAAAGGGCCCTCGATCGACCAATCATGAGGTAAATCCAGATTCCTCCATGCTGCGTCATTAAACTGAACTTCCTGTGCATTTTTAACCTCTCCCTTATGAAATTTCCATCCATTATTGAAGTTTACAGTCGTTCTTCCTCCGGACTGATTCTGAGCAAAAGCTCCTCCTGTCAGCAACAGGAAACAGAATACAAGGATTACGTTTTTCTTCATTCTATTCTTATTATTGATTTGGTTACACAAAGAGAATACTATCATCTAAAAGTAGTCTCCCTTTTTATGACGCTTAATAAAAGTAAAAGTCCTATGCCGCGGACAAGAAATTTTCCAAAGAAGAGCTTAATTTATTCAAAAGACGATTCATCATGCCCAAAATCGAACCGATAACCTTACTAAACAAAAAAGTCATTTCAACCTGAAATTAATGCAGAATCAATTTAAGAGTCCGTCAATCGAAAAACAAAGATGAAAAGTAAGAAGTTCCGGGTAGCAGAAGAGGCTGTCTCTTTTGAAGGAGACAGCCTCTTTAATCTTATTTGAAGGGAAAAAAATTCCTAGAATTCGTCAAAGAAGTTATTTCCTTTATCATCCACCAGGATGAATGCAGGGAAGTTTTCAATACGGATTTTACGGACTGCTTCCATGCCTAATTCTTCAAAGTCAACCACCTCAACCGATTTAATGCTGTTCTTAGCAAGAATAGCTGCCGGTCCGCCAATTGATCCGAGATAGAATCCACCATGTTTTTTACAAGCGTCAGTAACCTGCTGAGAACGGTTTCCTTTCGCAACCATGATCATCGAACCTCCGTTTTCCATGAAAAGGTCGACATAGGGGTCCATACGGCCTGCAGTCGTAGGTCCGAAACTTCCTGAAGCCATTCCTTTAGGAGTCTTAGCCGGGCCTGCATAATAAACAGGATGCTTTTTGAAATAATCCGGAAGCGGCTTCCCTTCATCCAACATCTGTTTCAATCTTGCATGGGCAATATCGCGGGCTACGATCAGCGTCCCCTTCAAATTCAGACGGGTCTTAATCGGATATTGAGAAAGAATCTTCAGAATATCTTCCATCGGCTGATCAAGGTCGATATCTACGGCAGGCTGCAGATAAGGAGCCTCTTTCGGCAGGAAGCGTGCAGGATTCTTTTCCAACTCTTCCAGGAAGATCCCGTTTTCATTAATTTTAGCTTTAACATTACGGTCTGCACTACAGCTGACACCGATTCCTACCGGACAAGAAGCAGCATGACGAGGTAAACGGATCACACGTACGTCGTGAACAAAGTATTTACCACCGAACTGAGCACCGATGCCGCTTTCCTGACAGATTTTAGTAATCTTCGCTTCCCATTCCAAATCACGGAAAGCCTGACCGCCTTCATTTCCTTCGGTTGGCAGATGGTCCAGATAACCGGTAGAAGCCTTCTTCACGGTAGCGAGGTTTGCTTCGGCCGAAGTACCGCCAATCACGATTGCAAGGTGATAAGGAGGACATGCAGCAGTTCCGAGTTCTTTAATTTTCTCTTTCAGGAATTTAGTCAAAGTCTCTTCATTCAGCAATTGTTTGGTCTGCTGATAGAGATAAGTCTTATTTCCCGAACCGCCCCCTTTGGTCACGAACAGGAAGTTATAAGAGTTTCCTTCAGTTGCATAGAGGTCAATTTGAGCAGGAAGATTCGTCCCGGTATTCTTTTCTTCAGTCATAGTAAAAGGCACAACCTGAGAATAACGGAGGTTACGGTCACGATAGGTTTCGTAAATACCTTTTGACAGGAATTCAGCATCATCAGCACCGGTCCAAACGCTTTCACCTTTTTTACCGATTACGATAGCAGTACCGGTATCCTGGCAGGTAGGCAATTCGCCTTCGGCAGCCACAACCTGGTTAAGAAGCATCGTATAAGCAACGAAACGGTCGTTATCAGTAGCTTCCGGATCTTCAAGAATCTTAGCTACTTTTTCAAGATGAGCAGGACGCAGATAGAATGACACATCGGCAAAAGCTTCCCGTGCTAAGAACTCCAACCCTTCGGGCTGAATTTTCAATATCTTACGACCATCAACTTCAATCGTTGATACATATTCCTTTGTCAAAAGTCGATACGACGTAGTATCCTTTTGAATCGGAAATGGTTTTTGATAAATAAATTCTGACATATAGATATGATATTCTTGAAGTTATAAATAAACTTTATCTTACAATTTTAAATCTGTCCAACACATTCCGAATAATTTTCGGCAAGCCAAATATAAAGATTAAACCTCAAAAGAGAACAATCCTAAAAAGGGGAATACATGAACACCTCAAAAGATAATATTCAAAATTCCAATTATTCTCTCTTTTTCAGGAGTCTCTCTTATTTATGGAAAAACATATAACAGATAAAAATAGCAGCAACTGCACCGGCAAAGTCTGCAAGCAACCCGCAAACCAGAGCATACCGTGTTTTGGTAATCCCGACCGACCCAAAGTAAAGAGCCACGATATAAAAAGTTGTATCAGCTGCTCCCTGTAAAGTACAGGCCAGCTTCCCGGCAAAAGAATCGGCGCCGAAATTCTTCATTGTCTCGATCATCATCCCCCTTGCCCCATTTCCGCTCAACGGTTTCATGAAAGCAACCGGCAAAGCATCTACAAAGTCGGTATTGCAACCGCACAGCATAAAAATCCAACGAACGCCCTTCACCAAAATATCAAGTGCTCCGGAAGCCCGAAAAACAGCAATCGCAACCAAAATCGCAACCAGGTAAGGGATAATTTTTACGGCAACCCCGAATCCCTCTTTTGCCCCTTCGATAAAAGTCTCGTACACATTCACCTTTTTACGCAGCGCCAGAAGAATAAAACTGACGATCACCGAAAAGATAATCACATTACTGACCAATTTCGATACAACCGTAATCTGATCCCTATTCAGCGTCGAGAAATAATACAGCACTCCGATAATAATTGCAAAGAGTCCGCCGAGGTAAGCCATGATCACCTTATCAAAAAGGTTGATCCGCTGATAAATTGAGACAGAAATCAAACCAATCAGGGTAGAAAAGAAAGTCGCCATCATAATCGGGACAAAAATATCGGATGGATCTGCTGCGCCCATCTGAGCCCGGTACATCATAACCGTAATCGGAATCAGTGTCAGTCCCGAAGCATTAAGGGTCAGGAACATGATCTGAGCATTGCTGGCCGTATCCTTATGCGGATTGGTAGCCTGCATCTCCTTCATGGCTTTCAATCCCATGGGGGTAGCAGCATTATCCAGCCCCAGCATATTGGCGGCAAGGTTCAGGATAATCGAACCGGTTGCCGGATGATCTTTCCCCAGTTCAGGGAAAAGCCGGGCGAAAAAAGGTCCTACAATCTTCGAAAGAATCTTAACAATCCCTCCTGCTTCTCCCACTCTCATCAATCCGAGCCAAAGGGTCAAAATACCCGTTAATCCGATAGAGATTTCAAAACCTGTTTTAGCCATATCGAAAGTCGATTGAATAATCGCAGGGAAAATCTGCATGTCCCCAAAAACAATCAACTTAACCAGAGCAATCGCAAATGCGATCAAAAAGAAGAAAATCCAGATATAATTTAATACCATGGTGCGTTTTTTTCATATGAGAGCGGTAAAAATAGGTAAAATAGATCAAAAGGAAACACAATTGGGCTATTTTGAAAAGATGGCTTCTAAAAAAGTTAAACCAAACAACAATTTGTTCATATTTGCGTAAAATTTATTAAATCAGTCAAACTATTCATATTTTTGAAAAGGGTTCTCTCCCTTTAAACCTATTTTTAAATAAAAAGCATGAAAAAGCTGATATTTCTTTTTCTTGGAATCATTTTCCTGAGCACTGCAAATGCACAGGGTCAAGAGACGACCTTTTCTGTCACCTTCGGGTCGGCAATCCCTGTAGGATCATTTGCCTCAAAATCGATCAATGAAAGCGCTGCCGGAATGGCAAAAAACGGTCTTTTTATGGACCTCAATTTTACGTATACCCCTGAGAATATCTTCGGACTTACAGGAAGTTTATTCTTTTCAGACATGGGAAACAATGATCTGGCAACATCCAGCCGCCTCGAAAAGATGATGGGGGTACTATATCATCCTCTCACAAGTATCGACAACCAAAACACAACCATCAACCAATGGCGTTGGGGTTCCCTTTTAGTCGGTCCCAGCATCAAACTCCCTGTCGGGAAAGGGACTTTCGACCTCAAAGCATTTACCGGGCTCCAATACACTTATCTCCCTTATCAGGAGATCTGGGTTACAGATTCTTCAAACCAGAGATTCTATCACATTAGAACACACAATCAAAATAAAGTTGCATTGCCTTACCGGCTTTCAACTTCATTAAGCTATCCGGTTAGTCCCAATGTAAGAATCAAATTACAGGCGGATTATTACAAAGCATCGATCAACCATACCCTCGATGAATTAATCTTCAACACCGCCACCCTACAAAACGTACATTCATCTTCTGAAACATTCAAAGTCCCGATTCAAACCATTAATATTGGGATCGGACTAGTCTATACCTTATAAGTTATTTCAAAGACGAATCGTCATAG
>JAUZOB010000136.1 GCA_030706665.1 Bacteroidota bacterium | reverse complement strand
TTATAATCTGAGGCAAAACTAATAAAAATATGTTGTTAGGACATCAAAATAGAATAATATAATTTTACATGTCATACAACTTGAAGGAGTAGCCTCTGATTGTGGTAATGCATAGATTTGTATGTGTTTACATTACGTTTTTTATTATTTTGCAACCATTCAAAATGAAACCCTTCTATTCCCTACCATTGGGTACGAATATCTCTTCTTACTTTGTAACAATTCCAATCCCGGGATTATGATTTAGGGTAACTTTCCCATTGATTATCTCAACTCCTTTGTACGGATCGTTACTAATAAGCAGGTTTCCGTCCAAATCAGCCCACTCTGCTAATGGTGATAATTGTGCTGCGGCACTAACTGCACAAGAGGTTTCCGTCATACATCCTACCATGGTTCTCATTCCCAGGGAGCGAGCCATTAGTAACATCTGGTGTGCTTCTCTGATTCCACCACATTTCATAAGTTTAACGTTTATTCCTGAATATACTCCATTTGCTTTTTTTACATCCGGTAACCGTTGCAATGCTTCATCAGCCATGGTCGGAAGCGGACTGTGTTCTGTAAGCCAGGCCATGTCATCGATTGACGTTTTTGGCATAGGTTGCTCAATGAATAGAACCCCGCGTTCTTTAAGCCAATAGATCATTTCTAATGCTTTATTTTTATCCTTCCAGCCCTGATTTACATCGACCGTGATTGGCTTATCGGTCACAGAACGGATAACCTCAATCATCTCTTTGTCATTTTCCCTGCCTAATTTTACCTTTAATACTTTGTAGGCATCAGCTTCCAATACTTTTTGTTTTACTACTTCCGGAGTATCAATGCCGATAGTGTAAGATGTATTTGGAGTTTTTTCAGGAGAGAATCCTAAAATGCGATATATAGGTTGCCCGAGAATCTTTCCGACTAAATCGTGAAGTGCTATATCAATTGATGCTTTAGCGGCCATATTCCCCGGAGCTACCTGATCGACATAGGCAAGTATCTCTTCTATTCTGAACGGATCTGTAAACTGATCCAGTTTAAGTTGAGAAAGGAAATTTCCTGCTGTCGTTTGACTCTCACCTAAATAAGGTGGCATGCTTGCTTCGCCATATCCTGTTAATCCGTCATATTCAATTTGTGTAAGCATAACAGGAGTGGTGGTTCTGGTGCTTGATGCCAATGTAAAAGCATGTTTGAGTTGAAGGTCATAAGGTTTAAATGAAAGTTTCAATCCTTTCTTACTTTCTCTAATCATTCGCTTTTTATTGGGGGAGGGATCTCCAATCGTAACTTTAGTAGATAAAAGTCCTGCTAAAGAAATCATGCTTGTATATTTTATAAAGTTTCTTCTGTCTGAGCTCATAATATTTTATTTATTGGTAAGAATATCTGAATTATCCGGTGTGTACCAAGGATGATTTTCTACGCGGATTATCCCTTTTGTCCCGATACTTGTCAGGATTCTGCTTGCTGAGACAAAGCTCTTTCTGATTATACTGATGTATGATGGGGAAGACGGATCCAGACTGTTTACTCTGACCAATCCGGAGGAATGAATGTATTTCCCTTTCCCGATATACATTCCGACGTGTGTAACGTGATTTATTCTTCCAAAAAATAGCAGATCGCATGGTTGTATGGAGTCTACTTTGGCCGGAATGATTTGGCCGTTGTAGACCTGCTGGGAAGCATCACGATCGAGTATTATCCCATTCATGAAATATACAGTTTTTACAAGGCCGGAGCAGTCAGTGGCTTTGGCAGATAACCCTCCCCATAAATAGGGGAGTCCCATAAACTTTAAGGCTGTTTGTATTATTTTAGCTGAATCGGGACGAATTTTTTTCCATTGATCAAAGTCTTTACATTGTTCTGAAGAAACAAATCCCGTTCTTCCGTCAGGAAGATTTACCTGTACGAAAGTTTTCGTCTTAGCTGTTACTTCCAGAATATCCCCAAGAGTAAGATCAGAAACAACGGTGCTTTTCTTATCCGCTTTTGAATAAAGGAAACCATTCATCTCAGTAAAAATGATTCTGTGAGCTCTTTTCCACTTTTCAATCCTTGCTTTATCCATTCTGGCTACCCCACATTCTTCCATCCATCCAATATATTTGTCAGGTGTTTGGACCAGGAACCAATTCTCATCCTGTTTTAAAACTCTCAGAGGGGTTCCCATCAGAGCTTGAGAAGCCATCTCTGCTGCATGGTCAGAAGAGAAACGAAGATTAGCTACAGAAAGCGTGACAAGCCCAAAAGTATTATCTCCAAGAGCCTTTTGAGGCAATATTTCTATAGAGTCAGTTACATGCAGTGAGAGTTGATGAAGCTTTTCGAGTATTGCTTTTTGAGCATCCGGAAGAGAGGTCTCTCCGGTAAGCGTAAAGCTGTTTTCATTTTGTGAATAAGCTTTTATTTTAAAAACCGCTACTCTTTTATCCGGGGCATAGCATTTTTGAATACTATCGATAATTGCATTGACTCGATTTGTTGATTGTGCGGAAACATTCTTTGTCTTAATAATACTGAAAGAAAGTATGCAAAAAAGAAATAAGATTGTTTTATTCATTTTAACTTCTGGTTTATAAATCTTTAAAATTCAAAATGTTTATTGTCTGAATTATACAGATCATTTGTTTTACTTGGTCTTAACTTTCCGTTTTCTCTCTTGAGGTCATGAGATATGATTCTCAAACTGTGATATTATTCAGATAATATTGTTTTTATATCTGGACATTTCTATTTTTTTAATTCGTTATAAAAGACCTTAAGTATCGATGTTCTAATATTTAGGTCAAAAAGAACAGTGTTTTCACGGGTCGGATAAATATGATTTGACAGGAAAACATATACCAGATTGTACTTTGGATCTACCCAGACGAATGTTCCTGTAAATCCGGAATGTCCGAAACTCTCAGGAGATACTTCTTTAATCGGGTAAGCATCTTCATTGCTCAGGGTTGAATTGTTGAGCAAAGGTTTATCAAATCCAAGGGCCCTGCGATTTCCTGATTTCGGGAACTGAACCGTGTTAAATTCATCAAAAGTACTCTCTTTAAAGAATTGATGGCCGCCATAGGTCCCTTTTTGTAGATACATCTGTAATAATTTTGCCATATCGTTTGCCGAAGCAAATAGTCCGGCATTTCCTGATATTCCACCTAAGACAGCTGCTGCTTCGTCGTGTACGGATCCATGAACCAATCGTTGTCTGAAGACTTTATCGAATTCAGTCGGAGCGATCTTGTCCAAACTTGTTGTTTCAAAAGGTTTATAACCAATAGATGCGCCAAGAGGACGGTAAATGTTTTCAGTTATATAGTTCACATAGTTTTCTCCGCTAAGGTTCTTAATTAACTCGGGAGCCAGGATAAAAGACAAGCAGCTATAAACATATTTCCCCCGGGTTTTAAGATCTGATAAGCGAATCTGTTTGTATACATTTTTTCTAAACTTATTATTGAGAAACAGATCAGGGGTTACAGGTAAAGAATAAGTTGAATCTTTAAAGGCTGAATACCATTTCGGGTCAGGTTTTTTATCTTTGGTCATGGTCTTGGTCCAATAAGCAATATATGGGACCAATCCTGCCTGATGCGCTAAAAGTTCCCTAAATGTGAGATCTTCTTTATTTGATTTATGGAAAAGGCGACTCTTCCAGTCTGGCCAATAATTTGAAAAACGGTCATCAAATTTAAACTTCCCTTCATCATACAGCTTTATGTATGCCGGCAATGGACCAGTGATTTTGGTGATGGAAGCTAAATCGTAAATGTCATCCGGTTTAACAGGGATCGTATGATCGAAAGTATGATAGCCATATTCTTTCCGGAAGATTACTTTTCTGTCTTTTGCAACCAGTATCTGACAACCGGGGAATGCTTTCAGTTCAAGTGCGCGTGTTACAATAGAATCAACTTTTTGAGTAATTCGTTGTGAATCATAACCTACTTCTTCCGGAAGTGTGTATTTAAAACGGATCGGATCGGGAGTTGTAAAACCCGTTCCTGCAGTATAGAGTCCGGTTACCGAAACCGGAAGTTTCCCTTTTGCCTTAATGCCTCCGAAAATCAATTGGGCACTGAGATCTTCGTTGTTGCTGTTATCCTGATAAGAAACCAGTAATGCATTGGGACGAACAAAGTTTTTGAATTCAGCAAGTGCATATGGATTTCCAAAGAGTGTAAAGATTGTTTTTTTATTAATGGAAAGAACGGAAATGAATTGTTCGAGTTCTGCCGTTACATTATAAGGTCGTTCAGGTTTTAAATGTTTAATATTTCCAACCTTCACTGTTTTCCTGATGGCCGTTTCATATAAATTGTGAACCCCAACCAAAACGAGGTTGTATTTATTCAATTTCTTAAGCATTAGATCCCCCTGCACCTTAGTGAATTTATCAGGCAGGTTATAATGGTCAGCCCGGCTGTAAAGCGAAAGAGTTTTCTGAAACTGGGTTAATGAATCTGTTCCGATCGAAAGAGTCGCTATTTGGAGTGTATCCAGATTCATCAACGGGATTATATTATCCTTGTTTTCAATTAACGTAAGTGAAGCTTCACTTAACTCTCTGTTTAATAATGCCGACTCCGGAGTATTCAATTCCTGGTCAATATTTGCAAGATTGACCGGCTGATAATGATTCAACCCGCACCAGTATTTCGCAGCCAGTACTCTGCGACATTTTAATTCTATATCTTTCCAGCTCAGTTGTCCTGATTTAAGAGCTTCTTTTATGGCCTGAATACTGGCTTTGGGGTCGGCAGGAAATTCTATGACATCGTTCCCTGCCTTGAGTGCCAAAACATCTATAAGTCCGGGTTTCCCATAACTCAGCACGCCTCCCATATTCATTGCATCGGTCAGGATGAGACCTTTGAATCCCCATTCTTTCCGCAGAAGGTTATTGGTAATTATAGGTGATAATGATGCAGGAATATTTTGTCCCGAGTCAAGAGCCGGGACATGAAGATGTGCTGTCATTATTGCGGGTAAACCCGATTTGATTAATTCCTTAAAGGGGTAGAATTCGACCTTATCCAGCCTTTCCCGGTCAAAGGGTACAACCGGGAGTGAAAGGTGCGAATCGTTACGAGTGTCGCCATGACCGGGGAAATGTTTAGCAACCGGTATAACTCTTTGTTTTAGCATGCCTTGCATCATTGATAGAGCGCATTGGGAAACCTTTTCAGGAACCTCTCCAAATGATCGCATTCCGATAATCGGATTTAATGGCTCGGTATTGATATCTGCGTCTGGTGCTAAGTTGAAGTGGACACCAATGCGTCTCAATTGTCTGCCGATTTCTTCTCCCGAGCGAACAAGAAGTTCATTTTCCTGCACTGCTCCCAATGCCATGGCGTAGGGAAGAGAGATTGTGTTGTCAAGACGCATACCTGGGCCCCATTCAGCATCCATGGCAATAACCAGCGGTGTTTTTGATAAAGACTGATAGTAGTTGGTCAGTTTTATCTGTCTTTTTACCTCACCCTCAAAAAAGATAATTCCACCGGGATGAATCATCCTTACCATTTCTGCAATATTCATTTGATGGGTGATATTATCATCAGAAGTTGCAGCAATCCAAACAAGTTGAGCGATTCGTTCGTCCGGAGTTAAGGAGCGGTAAACTGAATCAACCCATTGATGATTGATAAGTTTAGCAAAATCGGGCTGAGCATATGCCCGCCCGATTAATGCAATGAATACAATGAGTATGCTAAAAATCCTCTTCATTTCAGACTTTGATGAAAATGTTCTTTTTATACAGTATATAGCCGATGAACCAGAATATTACAATATGTGTTAAAGCAAACAGAAGAGATCCAAAGGTATTCCCTCCGATCGGAGCGAAAATAGTTTCATAAATCCAATTGTATAAGCTGGTTGCATATTGCGGATCTGCTCCAATCTTGATTCTGGTGAGTGTCTTAGCCCAGATACCTGCAAAGGCAAACAGAAACAAAGGATTCATTCCGAAAACAACAAAAGGCTTTGTCCATCCTTTCCACTCTTTAATATCAATTAACCATATGAATAAAGATAATACAAGCATTGCCCATCCTGCGGAGTAGAGCACATAAGAGCTACTCCAAATCGGTTTGTTGATAGGGAAAAGTTGTCCCCATGCATATCCTGCGATGACTGCGGCAACACCCCATGAAAGAAGCTTTAACGGCAAAACATCGCGATTGGTTGAACGAATAAGCTTTCCGGTCTGGTATCCAATGATAACTGTTCCGATTGCAGGAATCGTACTAAAAAATCCTTCAGGATCAAAGGGAATTCCAAATCCTGTATACATATGGGCTGTACCCAATATAGCAGAATCAAAAACTGAAGTAATATTTCCTTGCAGACTATATGGGTCCGGTCCTCCAAGAAACCAAATCAGTCCCCAGTAAACAAGTAAAATGCCACCACAGATATAGGGCAACAGCTTGGGCTTTACCGAAAGAACTATAATTGCACCGATACCATAAGCCAACGCAATACGTTGAAGAACTCCCAATATTCTTAAAGTTGAATAATTGGTCAACCATTGAGGGAATGAATTAAGAAAGAGACCGATCAAAAAAATCAATAAAGTTCGTTTTCCGATTCTCAACAATGAATCTCTGTTCAGAGTATTGTTGTATTTGCTGAAAGAGAAAAACATTGAAACCCCGACTACAAAAAGGAAAAACGGAAATACCAGGTCTGTTGGCGTGCACCCGTTCCACTTAGAATGTTCCAATGGCGGATAGATATATCGCCAACTTCCCGGATTATTAACCGTAATCATCGTAGCAATTGTCAATCCTCGCAGGACATCCAAAGCCAGATAGCGTTGTGTGTTTTTCATGATAACGGAATTAAAAGTTTAATCT
This sequence comes from Bacteroidota bacterium, assembly GCA_030706665.1. Classification (GTDB taxonomy): domain Bacteria; phylum Bacteroidota; class Bacteroidia; order Bacteroidales; family Prolixibacteraceae; genus JAUZOB01. Next base: position 1,633 of record JAUZOB010000136.1, on the reverse strand, counting down.
TTATGCGTTAATATGGGTTGTTTAATAGATAGTATCCATAATCCGATAAAAGTGAGAAGTCCGTTGAGAATTAGAAGTTCGAATCCGAATTTATATCCCCAAAGCCAGGCTTCAGAATTGTTATTGATTATATAGGTTAATATTGGTGATAGAATACAAACATACGGCACATAACGATCTCTTAAAGTTCTATGAGTAAGCAAACCGAATGCAAAGAGCCCGAGTAATGGTCCATAAGTATATCCGGCAACTTTGAAAACCAATGTAATGATGCTTTCATTTTTGATCATTCTGAAAAGAACAATAACCAAAAACATGAGTATTGAGAATCCAATGTGTACTCCTAATCTTGTATTTTTTCTGTCTGATGAAGAGGACGAAAAGTTTAAAATATCGATGCAAAAAGCAGTGGTAAGTGCTGTTAATGCAGAATCGGCGCTTGAATAAGCTGTGGCAGTAATTCCCAGCAGAAAAACGATGCCTGCAAGTACTCCAAAATTGTTGATGGCCAAAGTAGGGAAGAGGTCATCCGATTTGGCGGGAAGCATAATCCCTGTTTTCCTCGCATAGAAATAAAGCAATACTCCTAAACTCAGGAAAAGCAGGTTGGTGATTATGAAATAGAAACTAAAATAGTATAGATTCTTTTTCGCTTCATTGGGATTCTTACACGTAAGACTTTTTTGCATCATATTCTGGTTCAGTCCGTTCATGACAATTACAATTCCCAATCCAGCAATAAACTGCTTGAAGAAATTCGTCTTAGACTTCCAGTTCCAGTCAAAAATCTGGCTGTGCGGATCCTGTTGGATTGTTGTAAGCAATGACTTAAAATTCAGATTCAAATGGTGCCCGATAATGAAGATCGTTATTGCAATTGAAAGCAGAATAAAAATTGTTTGAAGTGAATCAGTCCATATTACAGTCTTAATACCTCCTTTAAATGTATAAACCCAGATTAACAGGATTGTTATAAATGCTGTTAGCCAAAACGGAATTCCAATTGCGTTAAAAAATGCCAGCTGTAAAACCCCGGTTACCACAAATAGTCGAAATGAAGACCCAATAACTTGCGAGATAATAAAGAAAAATGAACCTGTTTTGTATGACTTTACTCCTAATCGATGATGCAAATATGAATAAATGGAAATTAAATTCATTTTGTAATAGAGAGGGATGAGAACCATTGCAATGATCCAGTAACCTACAAAATTCCCCAATAGGAATTGAAGGTAGGCCCAATTGGAATTACCGACTTCTCCGGGAACAGAAACGAAGGTAATTCCGGAGATTGATGATCCGATCATCCCGAAGGCTACAAGATACCAGGGTGACTTTCTGTTTGCTGTAAAAAAAGTCTCATTAGTGGCATTTCTTGAAGTCAGTATAGACACCACAATTAGCATGGCGTAGTAACCGAATAGAATAGAAAAGACAAGAGTCAGGCTCATATGCTTAATTGATCAGCAGGTTTATTTTTAATTGTTTTTTGCTCAAAGGAAACAGTCAGGCTCTCCATGTTTGAATGACTTATTGCTGTCAGAACATACAGATAATCTGCGAAATTGTGCTTTTTGTCTATTGTAATCTCATACTGAATGTCTGCTTTTGCTGTTCTACAGGTAACCCCGGT
>JAUZOB010000135.1 GCA_030706665.1 Bacteroidota bacterium | reverse complement strand
GCTATTTTTATCAGGATATGGGCAAACCAGAAGTCACCCTCCGTTTGTTTCAAGAGACGGGGACGATGTTTATAAATATCTGCTTTTCGCTCCCGGAATGATGGGGCCGAATGCTTTGCTTGTCCCGAACGTAGCTCATGGAAGAGTTGGTGAGACTCTTGATCTGGAATTAGGAGTTGATGGGCACAGTATGACTGGTGATCATGCCGTCAATAGTTATTTTAATCTCTATTATCCCATTGTAAGCGGTGTCGTAGCAATTCAGCTCTTTGCCTATCCTACCGAGACCTTTCGAATGTCGAATGCAGTACGCGATCAACGTCAGATTTACTATGACGATACGGGGGTAATTACACAAACAGGAGACCTCTATTTCCTCACTGAATTACAAATTCTAAAAAACAGGAAATGGTTTCCGGACATGGCTTTTACTTATGCCTATAAAACAACTACGGGCGATGTAAAACATGCCCGCTACACTCATTCTCCTGCTCATTATTTCCATATCTCTTTGGGAAAAGAGTATTCGTTGAATTCTTTTGTCCGCAAAATGGGTTTTTATGGAATGGGGGGATTGTTTGTCTGGCAAACCAATCGTGAGGAGGTTAGCCAGGATGAAGGACCTCTTTTCGGATTTGAAAATAAGCTTTGGGTAAAGCACTTTTGTTTGACCCAATCAATTTCAGGATACCACGCTTATGAAGAAACCGGAGAAAATAAACCGGTTATATATAAAGTTAAAATGGGAAGAGAAGGGAAAAAGTTAGACGTCGGGATTGAATACCAAAAAGGACTTCGTAATTACTATTACAACACGTTGCGTCTTTCTATCGTTTTTCATTTCCCGGTTTGTTTTAAAATAGTCCCGAACTCAGATAAAGGATCAAAATATATCGTATGCCGTCCGCAGTAATCGACTTAGGAACCAATACCTGCAATCTCGTAATCGTCCGAACCAATAAGGACGGAAAGCAGGAACTAATTTATTCAGGTTCAGAACCCGTTAAACTTGGGCAGGGAGGGATTGATAAACGCATCATTACTCCTGATGCCATGCAACGTGGGCTGAAAGCAATATCCAATCATTTGAACCGGATTCAGAATGCCGGATGCGAAAATGTCAGGGCTATTGCGACTTCAGCCGTAAGGAATGCACAAAATAAAGATGCGTTTTTAAACCTGATACGGGAAAAGACAGGTCTTGAATTTGAAGTAATCACAGGAGATAAAGAGGCCGAATACATCTATAAAGGAGCGAAACTCGCTGTCGGTTTTCAAAAGGAGAAAGTGCTGATTCTGGATATCGGAGGGGGCAGCAATGAGTTTATTATCGGAAATGGAAGGGAAATATATTGGAAACAGAGTTTCGAAATCGGAGTTGCCCGTATTCGTGAGAAATTCAAACCGAAGGATCCTATTTCAGATGAAGAAATCAAACAGATAGAAGCACATTTCGATCACCATCTCACTCCTCTCTGGCAAGCTGTGACAGAACATCCTGTCTCGACACTAATCGGATGTTCCGGAGCTTTCGATTCTTTTGTCGATATGCTCGAAGGATTGGAACCCGAGAGTACATTCAGAGTCAAAACGGAAATAGCTCCCATGGACTTTTTCTCACTCCACCATAAGATTGTAATTTCGGACCATGCCACACGAAAGACAATGAAGGGACTTGATCTTGTAAGAATTGAAATGATTGTCATTGCCAGTATATTTGTTAATTTTGTTCTTCGTAAATTAAATATACACACAATTATCCAGTCGGGCTATGCCCTGAAAGAAGGGGTACTGGCAGAAATGCTCAATACAGACCATCTGGGTTAAAAACACTGCATATGTCGAGGATTTTAGTAATCGATGACGAAAGAAGTATCCGCAATACACTGAAAGATATTTTAGAGTACGAGAAGTATCAGGTCGATCTGAGCGAGAACGGACATGAAGGATTGGAAAAAATAAAAGAGAACGACTACGATATTGTTCTTTGCGATATCAAAATGCCTGGGATGGATGGGATTGAAGTTCTTGAGAAGATCACAGATCACAAACCTGATGTTCCGGTTGTAATGATTTCGGGTCACGGAAATATAGATACAGCAGTGGAATCAATAAAAAAAGGAGCATACGATTTTATTGAAAAACCACTTGATCTAAACCGTTTGCTCATTACCATCCGTAATGCAATGGATAAGTCGAACCTGATTACCGAAACCAAAGTTTTACGTAAGAAGGTCGATAAAAAATTTGAAATAGTCGGTGAATCTGCTGCAATTACAAAGATTCTTGAGATGATTGATAAAGTTGCCCCGACTGAGGCCCGTGTACTCATCACCGGAGGAAATGGAAGCGGGAAAGAACTGGTTGCCCGTCGCCTTCATGAAAGAAGCAATCGTGCATCAGGTCCTTTTGTTGAGGTTAACTGTGCCGCTATTCCCTCAGAATTAATCGAGAGCGAACTTTTTGGTCATGAAAAAGGTGCTTTTACATCAGCGATAAAACAAAGAAAAGGAAAATTTGAGCAGGCTAGCGGTGGAACTCTTTTTCTGGACGAGATCGGAGACATGAGTCATTCGGCTCAGGCAAAAGTATTAAGGGCTCTTCAGGAGAATATGATTACTCGTGTCGGTGGTGAAAAGCCTATTCAGGTTGATGTTCGTGTGGTCGCTGCAACAAATAAAAACCTGTCCGAAGAAATTGACAAAGGGAACTTCCGGGAAGATTTATACCATCGTCTCAGTGTCATCCTAATTCATGTTCCGGGATTGAATGAACGGAAAGAAGATATTCCACTACTTGCCAATCATTTTATCGAGCAGATTTGTCTTGAATACGGGATGCCGGTTAAGATCATTTCAGACGATGCAATCGTTGAACTCCAAAAATATAACTGGACCGGGAATATCCGGGAATTCCGTAATGTGATTGAACGCCTGATTATTCTTTGCGGAAGCGAGATTACAGGCGATGATGTAATTACATTTGCACATCCATTAAAATAATTTTGTCAATTTGAATTACAAAAGTAAGAATGGTGTACAGATATTATCTTTACAGAAAGGATAAAGAGTAAGCTGGGAATTTACTGTTAAAAACGGAATGAGACATATGTTTTTCATGGCAATCTTGAAATCCGGATTCTATCAGGAATAAATCAGCGATTTTTACAAACATCTTTTTAGATTTGCAGAATCAAATTCATTCTACTATGGATAAAATTGCAATTTTTCCCGGCTCGTTTGATCCATTCACGATTGGACATGAGTCTATTGTCAAAAGGGCACTTCCTCTTTTCGACCGCATCATCATCATGGTTGGTTATAATATCAACAAAAAATCGTTCTTCCCTCCCGAGAAACGAAAAGAATGGATAGAGCGGATCTTCAACGATGAGCCCAAAATCAGTGTAGATGTATTTGATGGATTGACTGTTGACTTTTGCAAAAAAGTTAACGCAGTATATATTCTCAGAGGATTAAGGACTTCTTCCGACTTTGAGTATGAAAGGGCCATTGCTCAGATTAATAAACAGATGTATCCAAATCTTGAAACAATCTTCCTGTTAACTTTACCGGAACACACTCCTGTTAATTCGACGTTGATCAGAGATATTATCCTTCATGGTGGAGATGCAAACCGGTTCCTCCCGAAAGGTCTTGACAGCAAAGAACTTCTGGCATCATACCGGGAATATATTTAAGAAAGGTCCCGAATCTAATATCTTCTTAGTTTTAATCTGATGAGAGATCCGGGAACTCCTTTTTAATGATTTTTTATATGAAAAGATTTTTCCTGCTATTGATGTTAACCGGCTTATATGCCGGAGCAGGGGCATCAAAAGTTAAGGTTCAGGGAGTAGCTCCCGAATATGCCGGAACCAAACTTGAGTTTCAATACATTGACAATCCGATAACTCAACATTACCGGACTATCGCAACTTGTTTGGTATCTGCATCCGGAAATTTCGAGACAGAATTCGAAGCAGATTCTACGCTCCTGATCAACATATCGCTAGATGCCAACAACGGGTTCTTTTATGCCGAACCCGGAAAAACCTATCAGATCCTGTTACCTCCTCTCAGAAAAAAGACAATCAGAGAACAGAGAAGTCCCTTCTTCCGGCCATCACTGGTTCATCTAAACATTCTCCATTCGGATTCATTAGAACTGAACAACCTGATTGCCACATTAGATTCTACATTCTCTTCCTCCCTGCAAAAGAATCTGAATGCAATTTTTCAAAATCATTCACGTGTTCATGCTCAAATGATCGACTCATTAATCGATCATATCGGAAGAAGCAATACAACCCCATTTCTTAAAGATTACAAACAGTACAAAAAAGCATACATCGGGTGTATGTTACAGTCTCAGGCAACATCCGGAAATATCAGGCGATTCCTGTCCCAAAATTCTGTTCTTATCAACAATCCAGCATATCTTGAAGTAATTGATTTACTCAGTAGAGAGTATTTAAGAAGCATTTCGACCAAACGCGGAGATAAACCGATTGAACAACTCATCGGAGAAGGAGACTTTACAGCTCTTCGGGACAGGCTAACCGGACAACAAGGTTTTTCTCAGGAGGTCGCAGAATTGTTTCTGCTTCAAAACCTGTATGACGGATACTATTCTAAAGATTATAGTACCGAAGGAATACTGAGAGTGATCGAATCAATGACCACCAAATCGTCTTCTCCTTTGCTCTGCAAATTATCGCAAGGAGTATATCAGAAGATAATCTGGCTTAGTGCAGGAAGTCCGGCTCCTTCCTTCTCGCTTACGGACCAATCCGGAAAGTTGCGAACCTTGGCTGACTTCAAAGGGAAGTTTGTCTATCTTAATTTTGTGGCAACTGACGATTACTCTTGTCAAGAGCATTTTAAGGCATTTTTGCCATTATCAGCTAATTTTGCCAAAGACTTAGCAATAGTAAGTCTCGCCATCGATGCAGACTTTTCTAAAGCTAACAATTTCTTCCACTCAAAGAATTACTCGTGGACATTATTAAATGCAGCCGATTCATCCGAATTATTGAAAATTTATAACGTGAAGTCATTTCCACAATATGTACTGATCGATCGGGAGGGGAAGATTGTTAACAGTCAGGCTCTTTCTCCATATGAAGATTTTCAGTCACAATTTTCATCTCTTCTTCAAACAGAACATATCAAGCAGCTCCGAGAGCAATCTAAATAAGGAAATTCTACTTTAAACATATTTTTACTAACAAAAATTTAATCAAAGGCTTAAAATTATAATTGGCGAGGTAGAATTATCAAATCTTGCTAACTTTGTAGTGGTTTAATCAGCTAAACAATACGAATCATGGAAGACATTCAACTGGAAGTCACGAGACGACTTTTACAAATCAATACACTGAAAATTCAACCTTCGAATCCCTTTACCTGGGCTTCAGGCTGGAAGGCTCCTATTTATTGTGACAATCGTAAGGTTCTGTCTTATCCTGAAACAAGAACTTTTATTTGCAAACAATTTGCAAAACTGGTGCGTGAGAAATATCCTCAGGCTGAAGTTATCGCAGGTGTAGCTACCGGAGCTATTGCTCACGGTGTTTTGGTTGCAGAAGAATTAGGTCTTCCTTTTATCTACGTACGATCAAAACCCAAAGATCATGGACTTGAAAATCTTATTGAAGGAGATCTTCAGACAGGTAAGAAAGTAGTAATAATTGAGGATCTTGTATCGACCGGATTGAGTAGCTTGCATGCTGCAAGTGCAATCTCAAATTATGGCGGAGATGTATTGGGAATGCTTGCAATTTTTACTTACGACTTTGCCACAGCCAGAGAAAACTTTAAAAAGGCAGGAGTAGAGTTAACAGCACTAAGCAACTACCCTACCCTCATCAAACTTGCTGTTGATGAAGGCGAAGTAGATCCAGGTGATGTCGAAAGACTTAAAAGTTGGAGGGATGATCCTGCAAACTGGGGACGCTAAAAAACTTTTTATACTTTTGCAGCCGGACCGTTTGTCCGGCTTTTTTATTTATAACAAATTGCTTATTCAACATGGGTATCAGTAAATACAGCAGCGATATTAAAATCATCCCGAACAATCAGGAGGTTATTTATAATTTCTTATCTAATCTGGAAAACCTGAATTTATTTGTTAATCCCGAGTCAATGGGATTACTGTCAGAAAAAGTCCCTCAATTAAAGATCTCTGATTTTTCTGCAGATAAAGATTCCTGTAAATTTACCGTAAGTGGATTTGGGGAGACCGGACTTCGTATTGTTGAACGTGAACCGTTTAAAACAATCAAATTGGGTGGGAACGGATCAGTTCCTTTTGAGTTTAATTTCTGGATTCAACTTCTTCCTGTTGATGCTTATCAGACAAAATTAAGATTGACTCTTCATGCAGATTTGAATATGATGATGAAGATGCTGGTCGGGAAGAAAATCGAAGAGGGAATTAACAAAGTTGCCGATGCTCTGACTGCTATTCCTTATCGTTAGGATCTGGCAATTAAAAGCTTTTAAAATTCTTCACGGAAATTTAAGATACTAAACACAAAGCTACCGGATTAAGATTATTCTCCCGGTAGCTCTGTCTTTTTAGGTTGTATAAATGCCACTTCTTTAAAATGAAACGTCCTTAACTTTTCATCGCGATCTTCTATAAGAAGCCGGCCTATTTCATCTACTCCAAGTATCTTTCCTTCAAAATATCCTGTTTCGCAATGATATCCGGACCATGTACCATACCGATACATTCGTGATTCAAAAGCTTCATCAATTACCTTCTGTCCATTGGATTGCAACACGTTATACCAATTCATGATGCTTTTAAGAAGCTGGTCCAGACTTTCTTCCAAATCATAAGCGAGCCCGGTTAGCATTTTCATCGATACCGGGTTAGGTGCCGGACTTATAAATATTTCCTGATTTACATTTAATCCGATCCCAATAACAGAAGCAGCAAGAACAGGTCCCTGAATTGTATTTTCAATAAGAATTCCTGCAATCTTTTTATCACCAACATATATATCGTTAGGCCATTTAATCGCAACTTCTTTAATCCCATTTTTGATTAAAAAATCTGAGATTCCAAGAGTTACGACCTTTGAAATCATGAATTGCTTCATAATCTCTACAAAATCAGGATATAAGACCAGACTAAATGTCAGATTCTTTCCTCTTTCACTTTCCCACGAATTATATTGCTGACCTTTGCCAGTCGTTTGATATTCTGCCAAAAAGACAGTACCTTCAACCACCTCATGTTCTGCAATTTGGCGATTGGCATAATTATTGGTTGAATCTATAGAACCCAGCATAATTATGGGAAAACCGATATATTTCATAACGGGTTTATTTCGTTAATATAAAATCTTACAGATACTATGACTATCTTTGCATATTATTTCAACAATCAACATGAGAAACACGCCGAAAGATAAGCAAACTACAGATTTAATCAATGCCATCATCGAAGGGATTCGGAAAAAGAAGGGATTGGATATTCTTTTGATGGATTTGACTAAAACCGGAAACACTGAATGCAGTTATTTTGTTCTTTGTCATGGGAATTCAAATACACAAACAGAATCGATAGCTCGTTCAGTAGAAGATACTGTTGAGGAATTGACCGGAGACAGGGCTTGGCATACCGATGGCTACAGAAATGCACAATGGATTTTGGTTGATTATATGGATGTAATGGTTCATGTTTTTCAAAAGGAAGTCCGAAACTTGTATGATATTGAAGATTTGTGGGCAGATGCAGAAATGACCACTTACTCTTCAGAAATCTAAGGTATAATGATGAAAGAAAAGAGAACGAAGAGAAAAATAATACACACCCGTCCTAAAATGGAAAACAAAGGATTAAGACCAAAATTCAACCCATATTACATTTATGCAGTGCTGATCATTGTGTTCATTGCACTTCAGTACTTCTCTTTATCCGGAGAGCCAATAAAGACTAATCGGAATAAGGTTGAGAATACAATGCTTAAAGACCATGATATCGATAAGATTGTCGTTGTCAATAATAAAAAAGTTGAGATCTATATCAAGAAGGATCGTCTAAAAAAGTATGAGGATAGCTTCAAGGGGAGTATAATGAAACCGGCGGAATATGGTCCTCATTTTTATTATGAAATCGGATCTGTTGAAACATTCGAAAGACAATTGGATGCTGCGCAACAGAATGTTCCGAGCGATCAGAAAGTGAATGTAGAATACCGTACCGAGGTTAACTATTGGGGTGAAGTTCTGAGCTGGATATTACCGATCGTATTGTTTCTGGGAATCTGGTGGTGGTTCTTTAGACGAATGTCCAAAGGAGCTGGCGGTGCTGGCGGTTCCAGTATTTTTAATGTTGGCAAATCACAAGCAAAAGTATTTGATAAAGACAGCCGGGTGACTACAACCTTTAAAGATGTTGCCGGACTGGCTGAAGCAAAACAGGAAGTTGAAGAAATTGTTGAGTTCCTTAAGAACCCTTTAAAATATACAAAGCTTGGTGGTAAAATTCCTAAAGG
>JAUZOB010000134.1 GCA_030706665.1 Bacteroidota bacterium | reverse complement strand
GATATACTGAGCAGCCCTTTCTTCGGCATCCCCGCCTATTTCACCAATCAAGACAATCGCTTCCGTATCCGGATCGTTTTCAAACATCTCCAATAATTCCTGATAATATAAACCGGCAACCGGATCACCCCCAATGCCAACACAGGTTGTTTGTCCCAATCCAGTCTGCGTTAATTGATGAACAACTTCATAGGTAAGCGTCCCGCTACGACTCATAAGACCTATTGGCCCATCTGAAAATATAGATGGTGGCATAATTCCAACCATGCATTTTCCAGGGGATATTACTCCCGGACAGTTCGGGCCGATTAGTTTAGCACCTTTACGATGAAGGAAAGGTAATACTTCAATAATATCACGTGTCGGAATCCCTTCCGTAATTGTGATTATTAATTCGATACCAGCATCGGTAGCTTCCAGTATCGCATCTTTAGCAAAAGAAGCCGGCACAAAGATGATTGACGTATTGGCATATGTTTCTTCAACAGCTTCGGATAGCGTATTAAAAACAGGAATCTCGTCAATTATACTTCCACCTTTACCCGGAGAAACTCCGGCAACAATATTTGTTCCATTGACTTTCATCCGTGAAGCATGAAAGCTTCCGTCGCGCCCGGTGATTCCCTGCACAAGGACTCTGGTGTATTGATCAATGAGAATACTCATAAATATGGATTTAAATATTATTGTCTTCTATAATCATTGACTCGTTTCTAAATATCAGACTAGTTCAAAATAATACTACATCAACCAATTATCTTCCTTTCTCATTTTACAGTCCTGCCAGGAGCCTCTGTATATTTTCAGCTTTGAGTTTCTGTAGTATTTCTACCGGACAATTCAATTGCTTTACGAGCAGCTTGACTCATTGTCTCAACAGCATAAAATCGGGTCTCTTTAAGCATTTCCCGGCCTTCCTGTTCATTGGTTCCGGTCAAACGAACCACTACGGGAATATCGACATTAAGCTCATCAAATGCTTGAATCAGTCCACGGGCAACATCATCACACCGTGTAATTCCCCCGAAGATGTTAATCAGAACAACATTTACATTTTTATCACTCAGCAGAAGTTTAATGGCTTCAACAACTTTAACAGGATTTGAACTTCCTCCGATATCCAAGAAATTAGCAGGTTCAGCGCCATAAAGTTTAATCATATCCATAGTGGCCATTGCCAGTCCGGCGCCATTCACCATGCAACCTATATTTCCATCAAGCCTGACATAACTGAATCCTTTTTGCTTGGCTTCAATTTCTTTAAGTTCGTCGGGAGTTGCTTCTCTCATATCAAAGATTTCTTTCTGACGATAAAATGCATTGTCGTCAAAATTCATCTTTCCGTCTATTGCCAATAATTCATCATTGGGTGTAACGATAAGAGGGTTAATCTCAGCCAGTGTTGCATCCGTATCGACATAAAGGTGATATAACTTTTTTAGGATATCAGCGCCTTGCTTAACCTGATCGATATCATCAAAAAGGGAGAAGGCGATCTTTCTGGCCAGATATGATGGCAATCCGATATCCGATTGAATAACGAATTTATGAATCTTCTCAGGGGCTCTTTGTGCCACTTCTTCGATTTCTACACCACCTTCTTTACTTACCATTAATACGACAGATTTAGTGCTCCGGTCATTCACAAATCCCACGTAATATTCTTTCTTGATCTCTGCCGCATCTGCCACAAATACTTTTTCCACATGATGCCCGTTGATATCCATCCCTAATATTTGTTGTCCGAATTCTAAGGCTTCATCTTCAGAACGAGCAAGTTTAACACCTCCGGCTTTTCCTCTGCCCCCAGTGTGTACCTGTGCCTTTATTACGACCATTGGTCCGAACATTTGATAAGCTTCTTCAATTTCATCAAGGGTAGTACATACACTGCCGGCATTCGTCGGAATTCCATATTTGGAGAATAACATCCGTGTCTGATACTCGTGAATTTTCATATTTAAGAAGAATTTGTGTAGAACATTGAAATTCTTTTTTTAAGATTCATTAATAAGCAAACAATCATCTGAAAAAAATGTTCTTTTAAGGAGTTATGATTCTCTCATAGGGATCATCTATGAGCACATAAATATTATTGATTTGATTTATTCTCAACATCTTACAATATTTGTTGTGTAAATCACACGAAACATTAAACATTAAAATATTGAATCATGGAAAATAGAATTTTAAGTGTAGGGAGTAAGTTCCCGGAATTCAAAAAGACTGCTGTTGTCTCACTGCAATTTGGGAAAGAGTTTGATACGATTACTTCAGAGTGCCACAAGAAAGACGGGCAATGGATGGTTTTTTTCTGGTGGCCAAAAGATTTCACCTTTGTATGTCCCACAGAAATCGAAGAATTCAATAAAAACTACGAGGAATTTAAAAGCCGGAATACGATGTTACTGGGAGGATCAACAGATTCAGAGTTTGTGCACCTAGCCTGGAGGAAGAATCATCCCGGATTGAAAAACTTAAAATTTCCAATGGTTGCTGATACCTCCAAATCACTTTGTGAAGAACTTGGAATTCTGGAAGCCGAAGAAAAGATTGCTTATCGGGCTACTTATATTGTCGATCCTGAAGGGACGATACGTTGGGTCAGTCTGAATGATCTGAGTATAGGCCGGAATATTCATGAAGTAATCAGGGTATTAGATGCACTTCAGACAGGAGAACTTACTCCCTGCAACTGGGAAAAGGGAGAGGATGTAATAAAAATTGTTGAATGAGAAGAGATGAGTCAACTGTAAGTAACAAATAAAAAACCATAGTCCGTAAAATCAAAAAAGCCGCTCCGGGATATACCCGAGCGGCTTTCTATTTAGCCATGTTTATTTCAACCTATTTTTTATCGTGATGTTTATTTCACCTTGTCAACGATTGCCTTGAAGGCAGCAGGTTGATTCATTGCCAAGTCGGCAAGAACTTTCCTGTTTATATCGATATTGTTAACCTTCAGTTTTCCGATTAATTGTGAATAAGACATACCTTCCATGCGGGCAGCAGCATTGATACGTTGAATCCACAAAGCGCGGAAACTACGTTTTTTAGCACGACGGTCACGGTAAGCATACTGTAGACCTTTTTCGTATACATTTTTAGCAACTGTCCAAACGTTCTTATTGGAACCGAAGTAACCCCGGGTAGCACTAAGAACTTTTTTTCTTCTTGCTCTAGAAGCAACGTGATTTACTGATCTTGGCATAATAATTTGATTTTCGAGCGCCAGCGTTCCGTTGAGGAATCTTTAAGGCTGAACACTCCGGTTAAACAACTACCTATTCGAATATTCTAATTTTTCAAAAGGAGGTATGATACTATTTCATGTTTAGCATCAGCTTAACGTTGCTCTCATCAGATGGAGATACAGCTCCCCAATAGGTAAGATTACGTTTACGCTTTGTAGCTTTTTTAGTCAGAATGTGACTATGAAAAGCGTGTTTCCTTTTGATCTTTCCTGTTCCGGTAAGTTTGAATCTCTTTTTAGCACCGGAATTCGTTTTTGTCTTAGGCATCTTTTAAAATTTTAATTTTTCCAGAAAAATTACTTTTTCTTCTTAGGCGAAATAAACATTGTCATACGTTTACCTTCAAGTTTTGGCAGCTGCTCAACTTTTCCAACTTCTTCAAGTTCCTGCGCAAAACGTAGAAGTAATATCTCTCCCTGTTCTTTAAACAGGATAGCTCTACCTTTAAAAAATACATAAGCCTTTACTTTCGCACCTTCAGCAAGAAATTTCTCAGCATGGCGTAATTTAAACTGGAAGTCATGGTCATCGGTATTAGGACCGAATCGGATTTCCTTCACTGTAACCTTAACTGACTTGGCTTTGATTTCTTTTTGTTTCTTTTTCTGCTGATAAAGAAACTTTTGCAAATCAATGATTTTACAAACAGGGGGCTCGGCAGTCGGTGAAATCTCTACCAAATCAAGTTCCTGTTCATCGGCCATTCTTAATGCTTCCGAAAGCGAATAAACGCCTGGGGTTTCTATATTATCACCAACCAATCTCACTTCCCGTGCGGTGATCTGGTGGTTTATCCGAAATGCGATCTTTTCTTCTCTAAAATTGCGTCCGGATATTATTCGAGTTTTATTAACAACTATGGCTAAATCCTCCTTAAATTAATTATCAATCTTTTTAACTGTAAATGAAAGCAAGCTGGTCTTTAACTTCAGCTTTGATCATATCGGCAAAAGCTTCCATGGTCAAACTTCCTTTGTCTCCCTCACCTTGGCGACGAACTGAAACTTCACCAGTTTCTGCTTCTTTTTCCCCTACGATGAGCAGATAAGGAATTCGCTTAAGTTCATTATCACGGATCTTCCTGCCTATTTTCTCGTTACGGTCGTCAATTACTGCGCGAATATCGGAATTATTTAAAAAATTCAAAACTTTTTCGGCATATTCATTATACTTTTCACTGATCGGTAATACTACAACCTGATCAGGTGTAAGCCATAACGGGAACTTTCCAGCAGTGTGCTCAATTAGTACTGCACAAAAACGCTCCATTGAGCCAAAAGGCGCTCTGTGTATCATAACAGGACGATGACGTTTATCGTCAGCTCCGATATATTCTAATTCAAATCGTTCCGGCAGGTTATAATCAACCTGAATAGTTCCAAGCTGCCAGTTTCTTCCCAACGCATCTTTGATCATGAAATCAAGTTTCGGACCATAGAACGCAGCTTCCCCGAGCTCGGTTACAGTTTGTAATCCTTTCTCCTGACAAGCTTCTACGATAGCCTGTTCTGCTTTGTTCCAGTTCTCATCCGAACCAATATACTTCTCAGTATTATTGGGGTCACGCAAAGAAATTTGAGCTTTATAATCTTTGAAATCGAGTGCCTTAAAGATGATGAAAATGATATCAATCACTTTCATAAACTCTTCTTTCAACTGATCAGGGCGGCAGAAGATGTGTGCATCATCTTGAGTAAAGCCTCGCACACGGGTTAATCCGTGAAGCTCACCACTCTGTTCATAACGATATACCGTTCCAAATTCAGCAAAGCGCAACGGTAGATCTTTATAAGAACGTGGTTTGAATTTATAGATTTCAGCATGATGAGGACAGTTCATCGGTTTCAGCATAAACTGTTCTCCTTCCATCGGAGTATTGATTACCTGAAAAGAATCTTTGCCATACTTTTGGAAGTGACCACTGGTTTTGTACAATTTAACATCTCCGATATGAGGAGTGATAACCTGCGAATAACCAAAACTTTTCTGAACCTGTTTTAAGAACTTTTCCAATTGTTCGCGAAGCATCGTTCCTTTAGGCAACCACATAGGCAACCCTTGTCCCACTTCCTGAGAGAACATGAAAAGTTCCATTTCTTTACCGATCTTCCTGTGGTCGCGTTTTTTAGCTTCTTCCATCAGGGTAAGGTATTCTTCGAGAAGCTTTTGTTTAGGGAATGTTACACCATAGATACGGGTTAACATTTTGTTCTTCTCGTTCCCTCTCCAGTAAGCACCGGCAATGCTGGTAAGCTTAATGGCTTTGATATAGCTGGTATCCGGCAAATGCGGACCACGACAAAGATCTGTAAACTGTCCTTGTTTGTATAGCGTGATCGTTCCGTCTGCCAAATCAGTAATCAACTCAACCTTATAAGTATCATTGCGCTCCGTAAAAAGCGTCAATGCCTCATCTTTCGAAATATCTTCACGAACAAAGCGACTCTTGGTTCGAGCCAACTCTATCATTTTCTTTTCTAATTTCTCCAGATCTTTTTCTGTGAGCTGCTGACCATTCGGAAGATCTACGTCATAGTAGAATCCGGTTTCAATAGATGGTCCAATTCCGAATTTAGTTCCAGGATAGAAAGCTTCAATAGCTTCAGCCATCAAGTGAGCAGATGAATGCCAGAAAGCATGGCGACCTTCAGCATCATCCCAGGTGTTCAGTCTGATTAAGGCATTCTGACTGATCGGCCGGTTTAAATCCCACACTTCACCATTAACCGTAATGGACAATACTTCTTTAGCTAAACGATTACTAATCGATTCTGCTATCTCCATTCCGGTTACTCCTGAAGCATATTCTCTGACACTATTATCAGGAAGGGTAATCTTGATCATCACAAATTATTTAACAGTAAATTTTCAACGTGCAAAGATATAATATTATACCGAATTAATCTCACTTTTAGGGGAGTTGATATTGCATTAAAATACAAAAAAAGATCTCTATTTTTGTATGATTCTGTGATCTCAACAAGATTCTACAGATTATCCTGAACTTTATTAAAACATGATCACTATGCAACGCTTAACTTTTTTGTTCTTTTTACTATTTACAGTCCTCTTTGCTTCTGCTCAAAATGGCACTCATAGTTTTAAAGTAACAGATTTTACCAGAGACAATACATTTTCTGCAAAATCTGTGTGGGAAGTAAAGTCAATGAAAGACGGACTTTCTTATACAACCGTTGAAGCCGGTAATACTCAAATTGTGAAATATAGTTACCAGACAGGGAAAAAGATTGAGATCCTTCTTGATCTGAAAAAAATTAAAGATTGTCCTATCAGTTCATTTACCGATTATGAATTCTCAAGCACAGAGACAAAGATATTATTGACAACAAATCCCAAAAATATTTATCGTCATTCCTTCACTGCAGATTATTATATCTGGAATAGTATTACCAAAGAATTTTCTCCACTTTCATCAAATGGTCGTCAGCAACTGGCTACGTTCTCACCTGACGGAGAACGCGTTGCTTTTGTAAGGGACAACAACATATTCATTAAGAGTTTGAGATTCAACACAGAGAGTCAGGCAACTACCGACGGGGAATTCAATAAAATCATTAATGGCGCCCCAGACTGGGTTTATGAAGAAGAGTTCAGCTTTAGCAAAGCATTCGCATGGTCACCAGATAGTAAAACTCTCGCCTACTATCGTTTCGACGAAAGCCAGGTGCCACAATATAGCATGAATCGTTTTAAAGGAGAAAAACCTGCAATTGAAAAAAACGCTCTCTATCCTGACAACTATACTTATAAATACCCTAAAGCAGGAGAAAAAAACTCAATTGTTCAGATCTATATTTACGATGTAATTTATAAGAAAAGCATTAAAGCTGACATTGGATCCGAAACCGATCAATATATTCCCAGAATTCAATGGTCAAATAGTCCGGATATACTCACCGTAATGCGTCTTAACCGGTTGCAAAACAAACTTGAATATCTCTTTGTGAATCCGGCAACCGGAGCGAGCCGTGTGGCCTTTACCGAAGAGAACAAACGATATATTGATGAAGAAAACTTCAATAATTTATTCTTCCTAAACGACAACAAACAGCTCATCATTTCAAGCGAAAGAGATGGATACAATCATCTGTATCTTTATGATATGGGAGGAAGAATGATCAAACAGATCACAAACGGGAAATTCGATGTTACAGCTTTCTATGGCTACGATCCTATAAGAAAGATCTTCTATTACCAAGCTGCACAAGAATCGCCAATGCGTCGTGAAGTATATGCCCTATCATGGGACGGACAAAAGAGAATCTGTCTATCAACTCAGAAAGGAACAAACTCTGCTGAGTTCAGCGAAGGGTTCAAATACTTTATCAATTCTTTTTCAAACGTCTCAACACCTCCGGTGATAACTCTTCATGACAGTCAGGGAAAGCTAATCCGTGTTCTCGAAGATAACTCTGCATTAAAACAACGTTTGTCGGAATACCAATTCAATCCCAAAGAGTTTTTCAAATTCACTACTTCACAAGGAATCGAACTGAACGGATGGATGATTAAACCCGTTAATTTCGATTCCAATAAGAAATACCCGGTAGTGATGACTCAATATAGTGGTCCTAATTCACAACAGGTTCTTGATCGTTGGGGATTAGGATGGGAAAATTATCTTTCACAAAACGAATATTTGGTCGTTTGTGTTGATCCAAGAGGAACCGGTGCTCGCGGTGAAGAATTCAGGAAATGTACTTACATGCAACTGGGGAAATTTGAATCGGATGACCAGATCGAAGCAGCACACTATCTAACAACCCTTCCATTTGTCGATGCAAAAAACATTGCAATCTGGGGCTGGAGTTATGGAGGATTCATGGTTAATCTTTGTCTTGAAAAAGGAAATGGAATTTTCAAAGCCGGTATCGCCGTCGCTCCGGTAACCAACGGGCGTTTCTATGATAATATCTACACCGAGCGATATATGCGTACCCCCCAGGAGAATCCTGACGGGTACGACCAAAACTCACCTCTTTTCCATGCCGGTGAATTAAAAGGCAGACTCCTGCTCGTTCATGGGTCAGCTGACGATAACGTTCATTTTCAAAACACAATGGAATTTGCCGAAAAACTGGTACAGGCTAACATCCAATTTGACATGCATGTCTATACCAACCGAAATCATGGCATCTATGGTGGAAATACACGTACACACCTCTATGAACTTTTTAATGAGTTTCTTAATCAGAACTTGAAGAAATAAGCCTTCTGAATATTTATGAAACCGACCCGT